>NZ_JBLWVE010000013.1:0-97420 GCF_048268645.1 Brumimicrobium sp.
CGACTGAGGAATCTCTTTTAATTTTATCAAGGTTTGTTTTCATCAAAACGATAAAGCAATGGATAATTCATTCGGCTTTTGAGAATCATAATAGGGAGGATACTTGGGCACCTTTTTTACCGACTTGCTCATCCATTTGTTTGTCATTCCGATGAAGTTCCGAGAATTCGGGACGACTGAGGAATCTCTTTTAATTTTATCAAGGTTTGTTTTCATCAAAACGATAAAGCAATGGATAATTCATTCGGCTATTGAGAATCATAATAGGGAGGATACTTGGGCACCTTTTTTACCGACTTGCTCATCCATTTGTTTGTCGTTCCGATGAAGTTCCGAGAATTCGGGACGACTGAGGAATCTCTTTTTATTTTATCAAGGTTTGTTTTCATCAAAACGATAAAGCAATGGATAATTCATTCGGCTTTTGAGAATCATAACAGGGAGGATACTTGGGCACCTTTTTTACCGTCTTGCTCATCCATTTGTTTGTCATTCTACGTTTGCAAAACGGATGAATTTAGCTATTATTCAGAAATTTTCTTCCTCAATTCTTCCTCAATTTTTTTAGGTTGATATATTTCGTTTCCATAAAGAAAGTAAGTGTCGTTACCGAAACCACTATAGGAAGGTAAGGTGCGCTCTGGGAATAATTCTCGTGCCATAAAATAAGTTCTTCCATTTTCAATGGCTTTATAAAAAGCAAAACTTCGAGGTGCGCCATCAACTGAAAGCACTCTGTTTTCGATATGACTTAAGGATTTACTTTTATCGGTATAAGCGTCCTTGTAATGGTCAAAAGAAAGATATCCAATCATATCTTCATAGGTCAAGAGCTTGAAAACTGGGGTGTTGGAGATGGCCATAACTTTTGAGAAAGAGATGGCTACGGCAGCATCTCGTTTGATTAATCGTTTTTCTCTAAAGGTGATTTTTTCATTTAGAATGGTTTTCCACGCTGCAATGCTCCCAATTTTATCATCGTTTTCATGCTTTCCCCATGCGGTTAAAACCTCCAATAGCTTTTCCTTTGGAACGTTTTGTTCGTGAAGGATATCCATGTATCGGAACGGTGCCCAAGACGGTTGTTTTTGACTGGTGATGGCTTGAATAAACTCAGTGCTTGTAAAGTATTCATAAAAGAAATCATCTTTCATGAGGTCTTGAATCACAAAGCTGGTATTCCATGCTAAACTGTCTTCCAATAAGGGGCTAAAAACGGGCCATGTAGCTTTTAGAAAGTCGAGCTGGTCTTTGTTTGTCTTGATGTAATAATAGTAGTCAATTTGATGATGCCCTAGCTCATTGGCTTTTTTAGCAACAGTTATGAATTGCTCAGGTTGATTTCTTTCTTGGAGCACATAAAGTGCGGCAAGGGAAAGAATAAAGTTGTCTGAATTTACATTTTCCTCCCAGTATTCAATCACTTTTGTTGTTGAATCCATATCATTGAGAGCAACGAGAGCTGTTCCTTGTAAAGATCCAATTGGGTCATAAGCTTTAAAAAAGTTGGGTTTCCATTCCAGTATGGATAGCAGGGTTTCTTTGTTGATGTGTCCGTCTTCTATTAACTGCTCGATGGCTTCTTCGCCATTCACCATTAATTCATTTTTGAGGAAAGGAACACTGATTTCATTGATTGCTATTGAGTCTGACATAGAGAAAGAGAGGCTGTCTAAAAAAGACAGGTTTTGATAAGCTTTGTGTGCTAGGTTGGGGTAGGTAATACTCGCTACTACAATAGATTTTCCAATGACCATTGTTTTTCCTACAAATCTGTTTTCTGATGAAGGATAATAGATGTCAAAAAACAAAGTTGGATGTTGCCCTGTAAGGTCATAAGTGGTGTCAACAATTGCTCCAAGCTCTTCTTCGGGCCAAGAAATTTGATCATCTAAAAGTTGGGTTGAAGATTTTTGAGAAAAAGCCCAAGAATGGAAATCTTTTATCAATACGTGGTAAGTGAGACTGTTATTGATGTCATTCAATACATATTCATTTGTATTTCTGTATTTGTATTGAGTACTCACTTTCTGTTTTTTGAACCCTGTATGCGTTAAGGTAGTAGAAAATGTACTATTGCTTATCTTGGTTTCTTTGCGTTCAGAAGGAAAAGGCTGAATGGCATCGAAATCACTTAGGAACTGTTCCTTTCTAGCTTCGTCTTCACCAGTGTATTCAACAAGTTGAATGAGGTTTCCCAACACCCTAATTTTCCCGTAGATTATTTTCCCACGGTCTTGCACAGCAAACGATTTCTGCAAATATTCACCTTCTTTGTGAATTTGATTTGAAAACTCAATACTGTCTATATTATATTCTCGCAGAAGGTAATGTCCAAAATCTTCTGAGTTGTAAAAAATTGTGTTGTCTGTCATGATGCTTTCCAAAACAAAAAAAGTTTCATCTGTTGTTGGATTGAACCATAAACTTGTCCACATCTGGTCATAGTCTTGTTGTCTTGTTTCTTCAATGGCTCCTTTTGGAAAGTTAAGGCGCATTGTTTTTGAAGGAGATACTACTGGATGGACTAGGTCTTGTTCTCCATAACGATCAAAATCAATAAACTTGAAACTGTTGAAGAAGTTGATAGCGCGATTTGAGTTCATAAAACGATGTCCTCCAAAGGCGTAGATTTCATAAATGATATTGTTTTTGTGGAAAACCCTCATCCATTGCGCGCCGCCATCATATTTCACATTTCCTTGGTAGGCTTTTGTTTGTCCATCGATCATTAAGGAATCAAAGGAGGTAATTTGGAATTCTTTAGGGTCAAAGTAACTCATTACAATAGAGTCTAAGTTGGTTTTATAATTGTAATGATACATTCCTAAACTGTATGTGTTTCCCTGGCCAAGTTCTAGGTATTTTGCAATGCGTCCTCCACCAAAACTATACTCCATGGTCGCAGGTTTTCCCGTAAAACTAATGGATGCTCCATAGCGTTCGTCTATGTATTCATAATGGGTGCATTTTTTCAGGAGTTTTTGTTTTTGAACAGATTGCGGAGTGAATTTACTTTTCAGCACTTCAACAGTATAGCCTTTTTCTCTTAATAAGGGAACAATTCCTTGAGGTCCTAATAAATGAGCCGCCCCAACAGCAATAAAAGTTGAATTGTTTTGGTGAAGAATAGTATCGATTCCTTCCGTCATGTTGATGTTTCTGTCAACAATTAAATCTTTGTATAAATCAACATATTGTAAAGTTGAATTGCGGGTGTATTTATGCAAGTCATGGGCATTCCCTTCGAGGTATTTTCGTTTTAACGCATCTCTTCCAAGTATTCTTAAATTACTTGGGGCGTCGGGGTTATATTCATTGTTTATTCCAATGACCATTTGACTTTGAATGGTTTCTAGGGGAATGAAATTCTTTTTGCAATTATCGGCAACTTGCTTAAAGTACATGTCGATAAACTGGGGTCTACCGTTGTCTGAACCATAAAGTGTGTAGGTTACATTATCTACACCTCTTGCAGGGATTAGCCAATGCAGCAAGTTTGATTTTTTGTAATCCAACTGATTGTGTGCGATGTCTTCATCCAACATCATTTCTGTGATGTCTGTTTCCAAAACAACAGCATCTGCATTTTCCAAAATGGGATAGAGGGTGTCGGGAAACTCAAAAACGTCATTATCGTTGCTGTGGTAGGTTCCAAATAAATACGAACTGTTGGGCATATCGTCTCTAGAGATTTCCCATAACAGTTCATAATTAGATCTATCAATCTCTTTTTTTTGACCGAAAGAATTAAAGTTCAGCAAGAACAAAATAAAAAAGATTGAGTAGCGCATAAGGTTATGTATTGAATTATTTAGTTATTCTTTGTGGGTATGGAACATTTTCCCATTCAATATAACAGTTTCTATATTATTCTCACCAAAAGAATAAGGAATTCTTGCTAATGAAGAAATTGGATGGGTAATCATAATGTTTGCCTTCTTACCAACGGAGATGGATCCGTGACTATTTGAAATCCCCATGGCGTATGCTGTATTCAGCGTTGTTGCATTTAAGGTTTCAACGGGAGTCATGTTCATTTTAGTACAAGCGATTGAAGTCAATAATTGCATATTTCCACTTGGAGAAGATCCTGGATTGTAGTCTGAAGCCAAAGCCAAAGGTAAATCTGCGGCAATGACTTGTCTGGCCTTTCCATAAGGAATAGATAAAAAGAAGGAACAGCCTGGTAAGAAAGTAGGCATCACATCACTTCCTTGTAGTGCAGCGATATCTGCTTCATCTAATTCTTCTAAATGGTCTACAGATAAAGCACCATGTTCAACAGCTGCTTTTACACCTCCCATAATGGAGAATTGATTTACATGAACCTTTGGAATCAAGTTGTATTTTGCTCCTGCTTCAAGCAAGGTGTTCATTTGTTCCACAGTGAAATAATTTCTTTCACAGAAACAATCAATATAATCTGCTAAATCTTCGGCTGCAATTTTGGGCAGCATTTCGTTAATGATGAGGTCGATATATCCTTGGTGGTTTTCTTTAAATTCTACTGGAAAAGCGTGTGCTCCTAGAAAAGTAGCTTTAATGGCCATCGGGGAAGCTGCTTTTAATCGTTTGATTACGCGTAACATCTTTAATTCGCCTTCTACCGAAAGTCCATAACCCGATTTTATTTCGATGGCTCCTGTTCCATATTTTGCCAATTCATGAATTCGCTCAAGCGCTTCTTCAAAAAGAGTGTCTTCATCCATTTCTTGTAGTCGCGCAGCAGAATTTAATATTCCACCTCCTTTTAAGGCAATCTCTTCATAAGTCAAGCCTTTAATACGGTCTTCGAATTCTTCTTCTCTGGTGGCAGCAAAAACAGCATGTGTATGTGAATCACAGAAAGTCGGTAGGACATATTTCCCTTCGGCATCAATTACTTCAAGGTTTCTCCAATCCATAATTCCGCCCCAGTCTTCCATTTTTCCATAGGCAATAATCTCATCGTCTTCAATGGCTAAAAACGCATTTTCAATCATGTTGTCATGATCCATTTGCTCTCCTTTTTTGTAATGTGGGAGATTTTCACCTGTTTGAAATAGACCTTTGATATTTTTAATTAACATTTTTGCCATAACACTAAATTCAGAGTTTTAAGATACCTCAAATTTAGTTTAAAGACTTCTTTTTCCAAATCTTTGCGCTTTGTTTCATTGCAATATATTTTATAGCGCTCTTTTTTAATGTCGAAGTCCTCTGTTTATAAGGAGATTATAGCGATTTTTGGTAAAATGGAATTCTGTATGGCCTTTTGCGGTATAAATAATTAATTTATGTAACTTTGTCGCCTTGCAAACGATCATAGAATGTCAAAAGGAGTAAAAATATTTGCCGGAAGGGCAACCCAGCAATTGGGAGAGAAGGTAGCAAAAGAGTTTGGAATCCCTTTGGGGAATGTAACTGTAGCTGAATTCAGTGATGGTGAATTTCAACCTTCATTCGAAGAGACTGTGAGAGGGCAAGACGTCTTTATCGTTCAGTCTACACCACCACCTTCAGAGAACTTGATGGAGTTGTTGTTAATGGTTGACGCTGCAAAACGTGCTTCTGCGCGAAAAATTATTGCAGTGATTCCTTACTTCGGTTTTGCTCGTCAAGACAGAAAAGACAAACCCCGTGTTGCTATTGGAGCAAAGTTGGTGGCCAACATGTTAATGGCTGCTGGAGTAGATCGATTGATGACCATGGATTTACATGCGGATCAAATTCAAGGATTTTTTGAAGTGCCTGTTGATCATTTATATGCTTCAACGGTTTTCTTCCCAGAAATTCAGGAATTGTCTCAAAATGGTATCGTAGTTATGGCAGCCCCAGATGTTGGTGGAGCTAAACGTGCCAACTCTTATGCAAAGAAGTTGAACCTCGGATTGGCACTTTGTCATAAGCAAAGAAAAGTGGCTAACGTAGTTTCCGAAATGACTGTAATTGGTGATGTAGAAGGAAAAGACGTAGTTCTTGTTGACGATATGATTGACACTGCAGGTACACTAACCAAAGCCGCAGACTTATTCATGGAAAAAGGTGCGAAAAGTGTTCGTGCATATTGTACCCACGCGGTGCTTTCTGGGCCAGCTTATGAGCGTTTAGAAGCCTCACAATTAACAGAGTTGATCGTTACAGATACAATTCCGTTGAAGAAACAAAGCGATAAAATTCGTGTTGTTTCTGTGTCTCCACTCTTTGGTGATGTCATCAAAAAGTTGGTACACAACGAATCAATTAGTAAACATTTTATAATATCATAATAAAAACAAAACAATGAAAACAGTACAATTGAGCGGTTCGCTTAGAGCGAACGTAGGGAAAAAGGACACGAAAGCTATTCGTAGGAATGGAGGTGTTCCTTGTGTACTTTATGGATCAGGAGAGCAAACATGCTTTTCAGTTCGTTCAGTAGACATCGAAAAGTTAATTTTCTCTCCAAACGTATACCAAGTAGAATTGGATATCGATGGAACAAAGAAAATGGCAATTATTCAAGCAAAACAAATGCACCCGGTTACAGATAAACCTTTGCACGTTGATTTCCTTGAATTATCAGATGATAAACCAGTGAAGGTTGGTATTCCACTTCGTGTAGTTGGTCGTTCGAAAGGAGTTATGAACGGTGGTCGTTTAATGACTATCTTCCGTCGAATCAATGTTGAAGGTTTACCAAAAGATCTTCCAGAAGAAGTAGAAATTGACATTACACCACTTCGTATTGGTCAATCTTACCGTGTGAAAGATATTAACATCCCAGGCGTTAGAACATTAGAAAATGAAAACGCAGTAGTTGTTTCTGTTAAAATGGCACGTGGAGCTGTTGATGCAGATGACGAAGAGGAAGAAGAAGGAGCAGAAGGTGGCGAAGAAGCTGCTGAAGCAACTGAAGAATAAATATCAAATTACTTTAAAATGTTTAAGGCCCAGGCAAAATTGTCTGGGCTTTTTTGTGTGTGATGTTTTTATGGTAGGATTGCTGAAAATTAGTGTGATAAATTTGATAATGTATGCCTACCTCGTTTGCGTAAGCATGCCGTTTAAAATAAATAGGCAGAGAAAAGAACGATTGCTCACCGTCCGTACATTCCCTATTCATTAAAGTAATTTTCAAAAAAAGAGTCCAAACAATTAAGTTTGGACTCTTTTCAAATATCATTTGTTTGAATTAGAATGTTTGCTATTAAGGCGCGCTTGATTTTAAAAATTATAAGTTGACATTAGTCAATGTTAATTTTTAAAATTGAGTGCAACGCCAAGAGCGGACTTTCTAAACAAACAATTAGTATCTGTAATGCTCTGGTTTATATGGACCTTTCACATCAACACCAATATAATCAGCTTGTTCTTTAGAAAGTTCTTCTAATTCAACTCCGATTTTTGCAAGGTGCAATTCAGCAACTTTCTCATCAAGGTGTTTTGGCAGCATGTAAACATCGTTTTCATACTTGTCAGAATTGTTCCAAAGCTCTAATTGTGCTAATGTTTGGTTAGCAAAAGAGTTAGACATTACGAAAGATGGGTGACCCGTTGCACAACCTAAGTTGACCAAACGACCTTCAGCCAAAAGAATAATGTCTTTACCATCTAAGTTGTATAAATCAACTTGTGGTTTAACTTCGTCTTTCGATTGAGCGTTGTTATTCAACCAAGCAACATCGATTTCATTATCAAAGTGTCCAATGTTACAAACGATTGTTTTGTCTTTCATTTTCTTGAAGTGACGATCAACAACGATGTCTTTGTTTCCTGTCGTTGTAACAACGATATCAACATTGTGAACAACATTGTCTAATTTTCTTACTTCAAAACCGTCCATTGCAGCTTGTAAAGCACAAATCGGGTCAATTTCTGTAACAATTACACGTGCACCAGCACCTTGTAATGAAGCAGCCGAACCTTTACCAACATCACCATATCCACAAACAACAGCAACCTTTCCAGCCATCATTGTATCTGTAGCACGACGAATAGCATCAACCAATGATTCTTTACATCCGTATTTGTTATCAAATTTAGATTTTGTTACAGAATCGTTAACGTTGATTGCTGGCATTACTAAAGTACCATTTTTCTTTCTTTCGTATAAACGGTGAACTCCTGTAGTTGTTTCTTCAGAAAGTCCTTTAATGTCTTTTGTTAATTCTGGGTAGCGGTCAAAAACCATGTTTGTTAAATCACCACCATCATCAAGAATCATGTTTAATGGTTTACCACCTTCAAAAGCATGTAATGTCTGCTCGATACACCAGTCAAACTCTTCTTCATTCATTCCTTTCCATGCAAAAACTGGGATTCCAGCTGCTGCAATTGCCGCCGCTGCATGATCTTGAGTAGAGAAAATGTTACATGATGACCAAGTTACGTCAGCTCCTAATTCAACTAATGTTTCAATGAGTACTGCTGTTTGAATTGTCATGTGTAAACACCCTGCAATACGTGCACCTTTTAATGGTTTTTGAGCACCGTACTCCTCACGTAAAGACATTAGTCCCGGCATTTCTGCTTCTGCAAGTCTAATTTCTTTTCTTCCCCAATCCGCAAGGCTGATGTCTTTAACCTTGTATTTTAATTGTTCCTTTGCTTCGTTCATTTATCTTTTTTTTACTTAAATCGATTACAAAAGTAAGTAATATATCACTTAATGACAAAAACATCAATGATTTAAAACAAGTGTTTGTCTTTTGTTAAGCTATATTAATAAAGTAGGCTTATTCGAAGAGAAATTCTTTGAAGAACGTTTTATGAATTGTAATTCTTGGAATTGGAAAATCATTAAAAGACAAAAAAATCCTAAATTATGCTTTAGGTCATTTAAAAAAATGATTAAATGCAGTTTATCAAAAATCTTTTGATTTTGGCTTTGAGAGACAATACACTATGCTTAGTTTTATATCGTAATTTAAAAACAAATATGATGATTGATTCACAAATTAAAAGAAAACTAAGGAGTTTAGCATCCTTATCTCTCCTAGTAGGAGCGGTTTCTTTCTCCTCATGTTCTGGCGGGAGTGACCAGAAAAGTGGAATAAGTAAAACAAATCCAGAAGACATTAAAGTTGTTTCGGAAATGGTAGCAGAGCTAACAGCGCCTCCTTTCGTTCCTAAATCTACAGCTGATCGAGCGGCAACTAAGCTTATCGTTGATATGGAGATTATTGAGGAGACTGGAACAATGGCCAGTGGAGTAGAATACGTTTACTGGACTTTTGGTGGAACTGTTCCTGGTAGTTTTATCAGAACAAAAGTGGGGGATGAAGTGGAATTCCATTTGAAAAACCACCCAGACAATAAGTTACCTCATAATATTGACCTTCACGCGGTGACAGGACCAGGAGGTGGAGCTGTGTCTTCATTCGTAGCGCCAGGACATGAAATTGTTTTTCAGTTTAAAACTTTGAAACCTGGTCTATATGTTTATCACTGTGCTACTGCACCTGTTGGAATGCACATTGCAAACGGAATGTATGGTTTGATCTTGGTAGAGCCTGAAGAAGGGTTGCCACCTGTAGACAAAGAGTACTACGTGATGCAAGGTGATTTCTATACCAAAGGAAAGTATGGTGAAGCAGGACTTCAACCTTTTGATATGCAGAAAGCAATTGATGAAGAAGCAGATTATGTTGTGTTCAACGGTAGTGTTGGGGCTTTGTCTGGTGATGACGCATTGACTGCAAAAGTGGGAGAAACTGTACGTATATATTTTGGAAATGGTGGACCAAACTTAGTTTCTTCTTTCCACGTAATTGGTGAAATATTTGACCGAGTAACTGTAGAAGGGGGTAGTTTAGTGAATGAAAATGTACAAACAACATTGGTTCCTGCAGGTGGTGCAGCAATGGTAGAGTTTAAAGTAGATGTTCCTGGAGAATTGGTATTAGTTGACCACTCTATCTTTAGAGCATTTAATAAAGGTGCATTAGGTATTCTAAATGTTACTGGACCTGAAAACAAACAGATTTACTCTGGAACTATTCAAGAAGGAATCTACCTGCCTGAAGGAGGAACAATTCAGTCTATGCCAGTTGAGGATGATCAACCAGCAAAAGAAGCTGTTGAGATGACGAAAGCAGAGAAAATGGAAATGGGTAAAAAGCTATATGGTTCAACTTGTTTTGCTTGTCACCAAGCAAATGGAGAAGGAATCGAAAATGCATTCCCTCCATTGGCCAATGCTGATTATCTTAATGAGGATGTAGATCGTGCAATCGATATTGTATTAAGAGGTAAGAGCGGAGAAATTACTGTGAACGGTAAGAAATACAACAGTGTGATGACTGCTCAAAACTTAACTGATGAAGAAGTAGCTGCGGTAATGACTTATATTTACAACAGCTGGGGTAACAACGGTACTGAGGTTACTACTGAAATGGTAAAGAAAGTACGTAAATAATAATATATTCACCTTTAAATTTTAAAGTCATGTTTTCCAAATTTTTAACTGTAGTAGTAATTATTTTTCTCTCTCTCATTAGCTATGGGCAAAAGGAAGGCATGGCTTTAATTAAAGGAGGCCAGTATATCCCTCTGTATGGAACAGATTCCAATATCGTTAAGGTTCAAGATTTTTATATTGATCAGTATCCAGTAACAAATGCTGAGTATGTGAAGTTCCTTGAGGATAATCCAAAATGGAGAAAATCCAATGTTATTGCCCTCTATGCAGATGGAAACTACTTGCGACACTTTAAAGACGATTTGAACCTGAAAGATGGTGAATTGGAGAATGCTCCGATGACAAACGTTTCTTATTTTGCTGCAAAAAAGTATTGTGAATGTCAGGGGAAAAGACTGCCAACACTTGATGAATGGGAGTATGTAGGAATGGCTGATGAAAAAGATGCTGATGCCAGGACTAAAGATGAGTACAATAAGTTTATTTTAAGTTGGTACGAGAAACCAAATTCGTATAACCAAGAAGTTGGTAGTACTTTTGAAAACTACTGGGGTGTGTATGATATGCACGGACTGGTATGGGAATGGACGCAAGATTTTAACTCTGTTTTGATTTCTGGTGAATCCAGAAGTGATGTAGATGGGGGAAACGACTTGTTTTGCGGTGGTGCTGCACTGGGTTCTTCTGATTTAATGAATTATGCAGCTTTTATGAGATATGCATTCCGTGGAAGTGTCAAAGCGAATTACTCTATTAGAAATCTAGGATTTAGGTGTGCTAAATCCATTAATTAATGACTATGAAAAAATACATCATACTTTGTTTAACTGCTTTGCTTTCCATGGGCTTGCTCTACAGTTGCACTGAGGAAGAGCCGCAAGTTGAAGCTTCTGAAGAGCTTGAACAGGAGACGGTTAAAAAAGAGTTCACGGGTGAATTACCGGAGCTTTCTGTTTATAATTTGCCTTCTGACTGGACCAATCAAAATGGAGAGTTGATTAAACTCGAGGACCTTAAAGGTGATATTGTGGTTGCGGTAATGATTTACACTACATGTAAAGCTGCTTGTCCAAGGTTGATTGCTGACATTCGTCGTATACACGAGAAAGTAAGTGACAAAGCCAATAAGCAGGTAAAATATGTGTTTGTGAGCATCGACCCAGAAGTAGATACACCAGAAAGAATGAAAGCGTTTGCGATTGAAAACGAAATGGATAATGACCAATGGGTTTTCTTACGTGGAAGCATCGAAGATACGCGCGAGTTTGCCGCAGTTCTTGCGGTAAGTTATAAGCGTATTTCTCCAATTGACTTCTCTCACTCAAACATCATTAGTGTATTTGATCAAGAAGGAGTTTTGGTTCATCAAAAAGAAGGTTTAGGTGTTGATGATTCGTCAACAATTGAAGCCATTGAGAAATTAGCAATGTAGGAGATGTAAATCTTATACTGTGTTTTATAAAACTGTGCGTTGAGCTGAATAGCTTAACGCACTTTTTGTTTTTAAGAGTTTCTTAATGAAAATAAATGGGTGAATTTCAGCTTAACCACAAAATTTTGGATAGACACCTTTGATGAAAGCATTCAACTTCCCATACGTTAACAGTTACCTTCTTTTTTTGCTCTCCCTCTCCCTAAAATCTCTCCCTTTCTATATCGCCTGTCGAACAATCTGTTTCAAAAACTTTTCAGTAATTAAATACGTTGGTTTCACGCCTGTCAGACCAAGTCCTCCCGAAGCTAAAGTGCTTCCTGTTTCTAATGGATTGTCTGAAGCGTAGTAGGCATACCTTACTTTTACCTCCGAACAAATACTGTTTCGAATTTTAGAAGCTGCTTGAATCGCTTTTTGATAATGAGCACCCTCCATTTCTAAACCAATGACTTTCCAAGTCGACTTCTTGAAGTAACTCAACATCTCTTTGTTTTGTAATGAAGTTCCTAAAACGGTTATCATGTGTCCTTCTGTTGCCTCAATGTCCTCATCTTCAAAATCGGCCAGTGTAATTTCGTTCACGAAGGGATAGTTGTCTGTGGTTCCCTCAAAAACGTGTGCATGAGGTATCATGATGTCTCCTTTTCCTCCTTTCAGAATTCCTGCTTTACCCATGATAGAAACAGAATCTACATTTAATTTTACAGGTCCATTGATCCCTTTCTTGTAGGGTTTCAATAATTCGTCCATGGTTTCAAAAGCTTGTTCACCAAAAGCATAATCCATCACAATAATCACAGCGTTAGTGTCATCAATCACCTCCGAAAGGTAACTGTCACTAAAATCTACCTTTGATAAATCAAAAATCTGTACATCGATGTTTGTTCCGGATTGATCAGCAAGATAAGTCATTCCTTGCTTTGTTGCCAAATCACTGATTAACTTTCTGTCTTTAGAGTTTTCGGGCTGACTTAATCGTTCAAAAAACTCTCGCTTATTCAGTTTTTCTTTCTGTTTTGATAAGATTTGTTTACTGAATAAATAGTTCATCACGCTGTGCATATTTGCACTGATAATGTGAATTGGACGGTCAATAATGCCTTGGTTTTCCAACTCCTTTTTGATTCTATTGGCCCACCTCTCACCATGCATGTGATGACCTGTTCGTTCTCTTAAAACAGGACTAAATAAAATCACTCTTTTGTTGATTTCTAACACTTCGTCAATGGCTAATTTTCCAAGCCAATAAATTACCCGTAAAAAACGGTGTGGTAATTCTTCGGTATGCAGCGCTTTATTAACATCTAAAACTTCTTCAAAAGTTCGCCCCAAGATATTGGCTACATGAAACATGGCTACCTCAAGTTCTTCGTTTGAAATTTCTTCTTGATTGATAATGGACTCGAATTTTAACCACTCTTTTGTAAGTCCACCTTTGTCATCAATCACCACACGATTTGCAATCTTGTGCGATTCAATAAACAAGAAAGTAAGGTGGGTAAGGATATCGTATATATCAGAGCGACCACGTGTGATTTCCACGTTCATTTGGTCTTTGTCGATGCGGTAACAATTTCTTCTTCTTTTTGGAGGGATGATCGATTTTAGGTTAGATAAATCATAACCTTCATCTCCCGTTAAGTTGATTACAGGACATTCTTCAATACCATGAGGTAGACGATCTAAAACATAAACTAAACCGCTTAACTCAACCTTTTCTTCGCCCATTGTACCGTAAATCTCAGGCTGTAGCTCCAATAAGCTCTCCCTCAAACTTTTACCTGAAACTCCCATTGGCTTATAGAAACCCCTATTGAAAAGGTGACGCATTGTTATGTATATTCGCTCTATGGCTTGAGTTGCTTCTTGTGCTTTTGTTCGTTTTTGTTCGCTCATATGTGGTTGAAAATTATTTTATCTTTTGAAATCAATATAGCGAATATAATGAAATCGAGGGCTTTTTCTAGAATAAGAAATGATTAAGTGTTTTTAAAACAAAGATTCCAATTGGAAATTTGTAAAACTTGTTGCTATATCCCGATTCTTTCTATTTTTGCATTACTCAAAATAAAAATAATGAAACATACAAAAATTAAAGCGTTATTGGAATCGTCTCAAGTAGGCGAAAAAGTTATTGTTAAAGGTTGGGTAAGGGCCTTCAGAAGTAATCGTTTTATTCAGATCAATGACGGATCAACGATCAATAATATCCAAGCGGTAATTGAGTATGAAAATTTTGATGAAGCCATCCTGAAAAAAATTAGTACTGCCGCTGCTGTTGAAGTGCATGGAACTTTAATTGAATCTCAAGGAAAAGGGCAATCAGTTGAAATAGCAGTTGAAAATGTTCATATTCTTGGAGAAGCAAACCCAGATGAGGTTCAGAAAACGGTAATGCAACCTAAAAAACACAGTCTTGAATTTTTACGCGAACAAGCACACTTGCGTTTCAGAACGAATACTTTTGGAGCAGTGTTTAGAATTCGTCATGGATTAACTTTTGCAATTCACAAGTTTTTCAACGATAAAGGATTTTACAATTTACACACGCCAATTTTAACTTCATCTGATGCAGAAGGAGCGGGTGAAATGTTCCATGTTACGAATTTCGACTTGAATAATATTCCGAAAACAGAAGACGGAAAAGTTGATTACTCACAAGATTTCTTTAATAAACCTGTAAACCTAACGGTCTCTGGTCAGTTAGAAGCTGAGTTGGGGGCCTTGGCTTTAGGTCAGGTATATACCTTTGGACCTACATTTAGAGCAGAAAATTCAAATACTTCTCGTCACTTGGCGGAATTTTGGATGATTGAGCCAGAGGTTGCTTTTAATGACTTGAAAGACAACATGGATTTGACAGAAGAATTCTTAAAGTACTTGTCAAACTACGTTCTTGAAAACTACGCAGATGATTTGAAATTCTTAAATGATCGTGATGTAAAAGAACAAAGTGCGAAACCAGCCAAGGATAGAAATCCATTGACTTTAATTGAAAGATTAGAGTTTGTGGCGAACAACGAATTCAAGAGAATTACCTATACGGAGGCCATCGAGATTCTAAGAAATTCTAAACCTTTCAAGAAAAAGAAATTCAAATATGATGTAGAATGGGGTGTAGATTTACACTCTGAACATGAGCGTTATTTGGTAGAAAAAGAATTCAATTGTCCAGTAATTATTACAGATTACCCAGCCGACATCAAAGCTTTCTACATGCGTCAAAACGATGATGGAAAAACGGTTGCAGCAATGGATGTTTTATTCCCAGGGATTGGGGAAATTGTTGGAGGTTCTCAACGTGAAGAGCGTCTAGATGTCTTGAAAAAGAAATGTGCCGATTTCAACATTGATGAAAAAGAAGTGTGGTGGTATATAGACTCACGTAAATTCGGAACAGTTCCTCACGCAGGGTTCGGTTTAGGATTCGAAAGAATGGTGATGTTTGCCACAGGAATGACGAATATTAGAGACGTAATTCCTTTCCCAAGAACACCGGGTAACGCTGACTTTTAGGTTGAAGAGTGCCTGCGGCATTTGGTGTTTTCACAGAGTTTTACAGAGGGTTTTCACAGAGTGCCACGGAGAAGAATTACATTCGGTAGAGGGAGAGAAAAGAGGGAATAAAGAGATTTGTATTATAGCCATCTCCATTTTCTCTCACTTCACCTAAGGTGAGCCTCCGTGAGCCTCTGTGAAAAACCTTACATTCGGTAAGCTCAGTGCATCGTTTTTCTCTCCGTGTAAAAAATAAAAAAAAACTGAGCGAAGCGAACAATCAACTAAAAATACCCATCTCCATTTTCTCTCCTCACCCAATGTGATCCGATCCTCCGTGCATCTCTGTGAAGCCCTCCCCATTATCTCTGTGTAAGAAAAATGTGGCACCGCCACAACACCAAGCCGGCAAAAATTTTTAAATTTACAATCATAGATTAAGTTGAGTTAGTTTGCTAAACTTTAATCAGAAATAAAACAGTAATTTGGCTAATTATATTTATCTTAAGCGTAGAAATTATCTATTATGGCACTAAAACAAACCTTTTCTCAAAAGATGGAGCAAAAGCTCTCACCGCAACAGATTCAATTAATGAAGTTATTGCAGGTGCCAACCATGGAGTTAGATCAACGCATTAAGCAAGAACTTGAAGTGAATCCTGCGCTTGAAGAAGGGAAGGAAGAGCTTGAAGATGAATTTGAACAAGAAGAGTATGAGGATGATTTTGCTGAAGATGAGAATGATTTTGATATAGAAGATTACCTCAGCGATGATGAACCCGCCTATAAAACCAGTGTAAACAATAAAGGGAAGGATGATGAGGAAAAGTCAATGCCACTTTCTTCGAGCTCATCTTTTCAAGAAAGAATGTTGTCTCAGTTAAATATGCAAGTGTTGACTGAGGAGGAGGTGACCATTGCAACTTATTTAATTGGAAGTCTTGATGATGCAGGTTATCTGGAGCGTGATTTAGAAGCAATTGTTGATGATTTGGCCTTTTCTCAGAATTTAATTACGACTGAAGAAAATTTAGAAGAAATTCTAAAATATGTTCAAAAACTTGATCCCCCAGGAGTAGGAGCTAGAGATCTTCAAGAGTGTCTAATTCTACAAATGGAGCGGAAGCAAGATGGTGATATTACGCGTTATACCGCATTGAAAATCTTAGAAGATTATTTTGAAGAGTTTACAAAAAAACACTATCAAAAGATCATTCAAAAAATGGAGATTTCTGAGGAAGATTTAAAAGAAGCGGTACACGAAATTATTCGTTTGAACCCCAAACCAGGTGGTTCACTTAAAGAATCCTCTAAGTCATTGCAACAGGTGGTTCCAGATTTTCAAATTACCGAAGAGGATGGAAAGCTGGTATTGACATTAAACGGAAGAAACGCGCCAGACTTGAAAATTAGTCAAGGTTATAAAAAGATGCTTCAAAATTATTCTGAAGGAGCAAAACTGAATAAGTCGGATAAAGAAACATTGTCTTTTGTTAAAAGTAAGCTGGATTCAGCCAAATGGTTTATTGATGCCATTCAACAACGTCAAAATACATTGTTTTCTACAATGACCGCAATTATGAATTACCAAAAAGAATATTTCTTGACAGGTGATGATACACAGTTGCGTCCTATGATTTTGAAAGATATTGCAGAAATTGTTGATTTAGATATTTCGACCATATCTCGTGTGGCTAATTCAAAATATGTTCAAACGCAATATGGAACATTCTCCTTGAAGCACTTCTTTTCAGAGTCATTATCTACCGATTCTGGAGAGGAAGTTTCGACAAGAGAAGTGAAACAAATTCTTTTAGAAGCCGTTGCTGAAGAAAACAAAAGAAAACCATTGACGGATGAGAAGCTGGCGGCATTGTTAAAAGAAAAAGGATACAATATTGCACGAAGAACAGTAGCAAAATATAGAGAACAATTGAATATTCCAGTTGCTCGTTTAAGAAAAGAACTTTAATGAAAGGATTCGCTTCGTTTATCTCATGGTTGTTTTTGCCTTTATTCACACCAATTTATGGTTTGTTGCTGACTTTGTATTTGCCCGTTCAGTCCAAATCCTTTGTAGCGAATGAATCTTTGTTCATGATTGACCCTGTTGCAAAGTATTTATTCTTGTTGCTATTTTTGGTTTTTATAGTCTTGGCGCCAGGAATGTCTTTTGCTGTTTTAAGAATGAACAAGACCATCCGTTCTTTCCAGATGGAAAGTAAAGAGGAGCGTTTGACTCCAATTGCTATAATGACCTTTTATTGCATGGTATTGTATTTGTTTTTGCATTTTCAAGGAGAAGGAGTGCTGATTCCGAAAATCATAAAAGCAATGGTTTTGGGTGGAGCCATCGCAGGATTTATTGCTTATTTTATCACTAAAAAGATGAAAATCAGTCTTCATGGGATAGGAATGGGGGCACTATTTGGATTTTTCTATATGTACGCCACCGGATTAGAACAGGTTCCTGTTGGTATGCTTATTTCAATAGTGTTCTTAGGAGGTGTGGTTTTGTCCGCCCGGCTAGTATTGAAAGCACATTCAATGAAAGAAATTAGTGCAGGATATCTATTAGGATTTGCAACACAGATAATTAGTATTTATTTTTACCCTTAAATTAAAAACCATATATGAAAAGAATAATCATTTTTAGCCTCTTATTTTCATCAACTTTGTTTTTCATGAGTTGTGAAATGACCAAGAAATCAATTTCAGAATTCAATTTGTTTACCATCGAAAACGATAAGCAATTAGGAAAGGAAGTAGCCATGGAGATTGAAAGTAATCCACAAGAATATCCAATTCTAGATAGCGCAAAAAACGCAACAGCTTACAAATACTTGTATGACATTAGAGATAGAATTTTAAATTCAGGTAAAGTTGAACATAAAAACGACTTTGCTTGGAGGTTAAGAATTATCCACGATGATCAAACCAAAAACGCATTTTGTACGCCAGGAGGATACATTTATGTGTATACTGGATTAATGAAGTACCTTGATTCTGAAGAGCAATTGGCAGGAGTTCTGGCGCATGAGATTGGTCACGCTGATTTACGTCATTCTACAAGACAAATGACCAAATTGTATGGTGTTGAGACTTTATTGAATATGTTGGCAGGTGATCGTGCTTTAATTAAAGATATTACAAAAAGTATCATCGGTTTGAAATTTTCACGAACACATGAAACAGAGGCAGATAAAGCATCCGTAACGTATTTATGTCCGACCGATTATGTTGCAGCAGGTGGTGCGAAATTCTTTGAGAAAATTGAAGCAGAAGGTGGAGCAGGTGTGCCAGAATGGTTAAGTACTCACCCAAGTCCAGATAATCGTATTGAGTATTTTTATAACCAGTCAACCGAACAAGGTTGTACAGGAAAAGAAACCTACAAAGCGCGTTACCAGTTATTATTAAGAGCTTTGCCAAACTAATTGAGTGCATGATTGTAAAGACAGCCCAAGGAAACGAATATGATTTAAAGAGGGGGATTGATATTTCAATTCCCCTTTCTGATGATGAAAAGAATCCACTGGCATGGTATGTCAAGCCTCCTAGGTTCGAACCTGTTATGCAAGACGGATGGGTGGGCTCTGTAAAAAACGGAGGAACTGTTAATTTCCGAAATATTTTCTTTAATCCTCATGGTCATGGAACACATACCGAATGTCTTGGGCACATTACAAAAGAAGTATATTCCATCAATGCAAATTTGAATGAATATTTCTTCGAAGCAGTTGTCTTTAGTGTTGAGCCAAAGTTAATAGGTGAAGACCAGATCATCGTTGCTGAACAACTTAAAAAGCTAAAAGAATATGGTGCAATCGAAGCACTGATTATTCGTACGCTACCCAATACTATTGATAAAAAATCAAAAAACTATTCTTCAACTAATCCACCTTTCATTGATGCAGAATGTTTAAGTATTATTAATGAATTAGGTGTGAAACATTTGCTTATCGATCTCCCTAGTGTTGATCAAGAGCTAGATGGTGGAGTTTTGGCTTTTCATCATGGGTTCTGGCAAGTGCCAAGCCAACCACGTTTCGATCGTACGATTACTGAGATGGTGTTTATTCCTGATACTGTGCGAGATGGAATTTATCTGTTGAATCTACAAGTTGCTCCTTTTGAAAATGATGCCGCCCCTAGCCGACCTGTGATTTATCCTTCAAAATAATTACCTTAAACCTTAAATCGTTTGATATGAGAGTTTTAATTTTCGTTTTATTGTTTCCTGTTGTTGCTTTTGCCCAAAACAAAGTCACTATAGATTTCGAATTTGTCGATCAAGAACCTCAGTCGGTGAAGCAAAACGCAAGATTGGAGTTGGGTCTGACATTGCCCGACACCCTTATGAAGTCGATTAAAGAATTTATATATGGTCAGCCCCACCAAAGAACAGGACTTAATCCTTTTGTTAGTTGGGAACTTGATATAAAAGCCCATTTCAAACATAGAGCTAGTGGAGAGAAGTTTACGGCAATTGGTTTTTGGTATACTGAGGTGCAACGCAACACATCGTACAACCGCTGGAATTATTTGCATACAGAATTGCCTTTTCGCGTGAGGTACGCCCCGCCAAAAACAGGCGAATGGGAAGTATATTTTGAAGTTGATGTCAAAGGCATGCCGAGTTATTTTTCTGCTCCTAAAACCTTCAATGTAGTTTCTTCCACATATAAAGGTCATGTAACCTATAATAAGCAAACAGAATACCTCGAACGTGATGGACGTACCATTATTCCGACGGGTGTAAATTTGCCCTTTCCTTCGAATAAAAACAACTTGATGTACAGCATAGATAAGGAGGAAACGCTTAATGTTGAAGTTTGGGAAGCTTATCACGACCAAGTAAAAAGGTATATTGATCAAGGAGGAGAGTACTTTAGAATGTTCCTACATCCAAGCTCAACCGAAATTGAATTTGAAGAAGTTGGGTATTACCATAGTCGCCAAAATTTCGCTTGGGAGATAGACCGTATTATCGATCTTTGTGAAGAGAGTAATACCTTGATACAACTTGATTTGATGTATCACTCCTATTTTATGAAATTAGGAGACTACCATCAGTTTAGGTTCGATTTCTCTGACCATTGGTATGATGAGAAGGCATGGCCGTTTGAAGATAGAACCGAAATTTCAGGTTATTCAAGATTGTTAAACACAAAAACTCCTTCAGATATGTTTTTATCGGAGTTAGGGATGCGTTACCTTAAAGAACGTGCACGCTACATTATGGCCCGTTGGGGGTATTCAACAAGTATATCCAACGTTGAATTGTTGTGTGAACCATGGCACATCAATGAAAATCCTTACGCTTCGGATACCCCGTATGATTCGCTTACAAAAGCTGGTGATATTGCTAGAAAAGCCATTTATGAATACCATAAACAGATGTCGAGCTTTATCAAAGATTCTATACAATACAATCAAAAGTTGTTGAGTGCTGTTGGACGATTTCCTGCAGGAAAAAGTAACATTTATTCTCATTACACAGAAAGAGATCCGGATTTTATTGACAGTACTTGGTATCTCGACGAAGTGGATATGATTACCATTTCCTATTATTCTAAAAGTCCCGAAAAAATGTTGATTTCGAAGACGAATAGCAATAACGAATGTGGGGACAATGAAAACTCAATGGCGTGTACTGTTGAAAGATTGAAAAGAACCTATGGCAAACCCGTAATCATGGGCGAGTTTGATCACGGAGATGATACTTACGAATGTTCAGATTATCAAGGGCATTACATTGATATTATGCGCTCACCATACAATGGCTTAGTAGGGCATTATGTTTGGGCTGCTTTTGCTATTTATGATGATACGGGAAGAAATGAAGAGGTGTCATGGCCTAGGATTATTGCCACTAAAAATTATTTCAATAGTGATTGGTTTTTGAATACGGTTGAAAATAAAGGGGTATTGGGCAGACAAAAGGAAAAATTCGAACAAACAAATAAAGATATAGTTGAGACTCAGTATATTGTTACTGAAGACAAGTCAACAGCTGCAGGATATGTGTACAACAGAACGTTCAATATTAATACTGCAGCAGGAATGTCTTTAGAGCAACTTGCAGAAACCCCTTGTGCGTTAAACGCTCCAGTGTTTTCTACACCACTTAGTGTTTCTTGGAAGCCTCAACGAATGCATGTTCAGGGTTTACAGTCATTTACGAAGTACCGCATAGTTTTTTATAGCTACGTCGACCATGCTTTTATATTTCAAGCTGAGGTCCGCAGTTCGATTCTGGGGCGTCTAAAATTAGTGCATCCTGTTTTGATTCCAGAGAAAACCAAAAATCCTTTGATTTGGTACCGCATCGAGAAGATGAATTAATATAGATTTAACACTGTTCATCGACTAATTTTTCTTAAATTTGGTATCTTGTTGAGCAATGATTTATGGCAAAGTACACCTTAAGTTTAGAAGATGATTTTAATTATGATTTAATAGGCTTATGTAGCCATCAAGGCGATTACAGAGTGTGTTGGTCAATTAATGAACGTATTGGTTTACGGCTTCAAAAATCCACTGAACCTTATATGGTGTCTGGTAAAAAAGGTGCGATCACCTCTTCACATTCCTTGTATGAGTGGTTTGATGAAGAAGAGAACGTGAACTATTACTTCATTCAAAATAAGAACGAAGGGAAATTTTTGGTGCCAGAAAAAGCACAAATTGATTTCTTTTTGGTGATTAAAGACGCTGGGGTAGTGGATGTAGAATCCCTTTTAGGAGAGTTAAGAAAAATCTCTTGTGTATTGACCGCGTTTATTTTTGACCCCTATGAACTGAAGTCTGCCAATAAATTTATTTTTTAAGTTGCAAAACAATTGAAATTCAATTAAGAAAGAAAGAATGAAAACAATGAAACGAACAAAAATTGTAGCGACCTTAGGTCCTGCTTCATCATCAAAGGAAACTTTGAGAGCAATGATGGAAGAAGGAATGAACGTTGCGAGAATCAATTTTTCTCATGGTTCCTATGAGGATCATGAAAAAGTAATCAATATTATTCGTGAATTAAACGAAGAGACAGGATTAAACGTAGCAATATTGGCCGACTTACAAGGTCCTAAGATCCGTACTAGAGAAATGGAAAACAATGGTGTGGACCTTATTCCTGGTGAAAAAGTTGAAATTGTTACTGAAGAAGGTGTGGTAGGAACAAGCAAGAAATTTGCAATCAACTATGCACAACTAGCAGAAGACATTAACCCTGGTGAGCGTATTCGTTTAGATGATGGTAAATTGGAATTGGAAGCTATTTCAACAGATGGGAAAGTAATTACAGCAGTGGTGAACCATGGTGGAATTTTATCTTCGAATAAAGGAGTGAACTTACCCAACACTGTGATTTCCTTGCCTTCATTGACAGAAAAAGACCAAGAAGATTTACAGTTTGCAATGGATCACAATGTGGACTGGGTAGGTTTGTCTTTTGTACGATCGGCACGAGATATTATTGAACTCAAGCACATTATCAGCAAGCACCACAATAAAGCGAAAATTGTCGCAAAGATTGAAAAACCTGAGGCGATTAAAGACATCGATGGAATTATTCGTGAAACTGATGCGATTATGGTGGCTCGTGGTGACTTAGGAGTAGAGATTCCAATGGAAGACGTTCCTTTAGTTCAAAAAATGTTGATCAAAAAATGCTATCTGCATGCAAAACCAATTATTGTAGCAACCCAAATGATGGAGAGCATGATAGAAGATTATACGCCAACAAGAGCAGAGGTGAATGATGTTGCAAATGCTGTACTGGATGGTGCAGATGCTGTAATGCTATCAGGTGAGACTTCCGTTGGTAAACATCCAGTCTTGGTGATTCAAGCAATGAATAAAATTGTGTCGAAAGTTGAAGAGTCAGATTTGATTTATTACAAGGAAGAGGTTCCTGAGAAGAATCAAGATCGCTTTATCTCTGATTCAATTTGTTTTAATGCCACAAGATTAGGTAATCGAGTTGACGCAAAAGCAATTGTAACGATGACTTTCTCAGGATACACTGCATACAAAATTGCTTCTCAACGTCCTAAATCACAAATATTTGTTTTTACAAGCAATCGTGAAATCTTAACCCAGTTGAATTTAGTTTGGGGAGTTCGTGCTATCTATTATGATAAGATGGTAAGTACCGATCATACCATTGCAGATATTAAGTATATATTGAAAGAAAAAGGATTCGTTAAAGAAGGGGAGTTGGTAATTAACATTGCTTCTATGCCGATTGAATCAAAAGGAAAATCAAATATGTTAAGGTTAAGCTATGTAGATTAATAGGAATTTGAAACATACAAAAAAAATCCCAGTAGATCTACTGGGATTTTTTTTATTTAGTTGATGATATATCGAACAGCAATAGAGCCTCCCCAACCAAAGTAGGGAGAATTGATCAAACCAATATATGGTCCTGTATCTACAGCAAATCCTAAAGGAACACCTGTGTTTGGCTTAATGTTAAAGTCTAATCCGATAACACCGTCTACACCTAAATGAAATCCTTTTTTGTAATAATCATGGTCGTCATCATAGTGCCAATGATCTGAGCTTCCCCAAACACCTAAACTTGGTCCAACACCTAAGTACCAATCAAAACCATTTGTCCAACCGGTAGGGTTTTGCCATTCGTAAAGGGCTTGACCTGAAATATGGTATGGGCCACCTCCTACGGTAAACTCAAGTGCATTCTTTCCGCCAATGAAAGTTTTGAAATTAACTCCACCTCCACCAAATGGTCCTCCACCTGCATTCATCCCTTTCAGTCCGATAGCATTTTGGTAAGTTTGTCCATAACTAAAAAATGATAGCATCAATAAAGATGTAAGCATTGCAATTTTTCTCATAATTTATTCCGTTTTTTTGTTGTAACAATATAGTGTTTTCGATAGTTAAAGAATAATATTAAGTATTGAGTTTTCATAAAAAACTATAATTCTACTTCACATAACTTTTACTCTGTTGACTGACTTCTGATTAAGATTCTCTATCTTTGGTGAAAATAAATTAGATCACCATGAAAGGCGTATTAATCATAGATGATGAGGTTGAAATTCGTGAATTATTAGAGTATAATCTTCAGAAAAATGGCTTTTCAACTTTTATGGCGGCTAATGGAAAAGAAGGATTAGACACTTTAGAAGAAAATAAACATAAAATAGACTTGGTTTTACTGGATGTAATGATGCCAGTAATGGATGGAATAGAGGTGTGTGAAATGATCCGAAAAGAGCCTAAGTATGATGATGTTTTGATTTGTTTTTTAACCGCCAGAAACGAAGATTACAGTCAAGTCGCCGGGCTTGATGCAGGCGCAGATGATTATATTTCTAAACCATTAAAACCAAAAGTACTGATCAGTAGAATTAATGCATTGTTGCGTAGAAATGGTTCTAGGCAGCGAAAAATAGAGGATTCCCATGGTTTAACCATCAATAGAGAAAAATATATCGTTACTTTGAATGGGGAGGTGATACAATTGCCCAGAAAAGAATTTGAATTACTGGCTCTGTTAAATTCAAAACCCGGTGTTGTTTTTGAACGTGAGCAAATATTATCCTCAGTTTGGGGCGATGGAATTGTTGTTGGTGACAGAACAATCGACGTGCATGTGAGAAAGTTAAGAGAAAAACTGGGTGCTCATTATATTCAGACAGTAAAAGGAGTAGGATATAAGTTTGTCGGAAACACCGTAGTTTAACTATGTTTTTTTAGGGTTTTATCTCTCATTTTAAACCATTCAAATGTTTTAAAACCAAATATTTATTCCCATTTTTTGTTTTTAATCTTGGCTTTTAGTTTGATATTAGTAAGAAGTCATTATTTTTGCACCTCGTTTTGACCTGCCTTTTGGCCATATAATTGATTTATAATAATGAAAATAGAGACCATATACGTTATCGAAAACAACAAGTTTGGAAAGACCATTGGAGAGTGGGCTGAAGATAAGCGTATTCAAGTGGTTGCTACATCACACAGAAGTGGTGATTTAAGTGAACTTGTTGACGGTGTTGTATTGTTTCATGAAAATCATAACTTTTCGAAGGAGGATGATGAAACACAAGAGGATTTAAGCAGAGATAATAAAGCTGTGCATAAAGTAGATCTCAATGGTACCTTAGCGGCAACCAATTCTAACTTTAATATGTGGTTGGATAGAAATAGACCCAAAACTTTATTGATCTTAGGCGATGATGAGGTCGCTAAAAATCCTAACCTCCCATTGTTCTTACAAGGAATCGAAGGTTAATAGCATTCGTCAGTCTTTTCTAATACTGTTTTTATTTTTCGGGGTTGACCTTCATACTTTTCTGTGATGGAATTCATCATTTCTGCACATTCCATTTGCTTGGTCTCATCATACCTTGATTGACTAATGCACTCACAGTAATCGGACATTAATGCATCGAGCTCAGGGTCCTCACAACTGGTCAGAAATAGAGCGGAAAACAAAAAGACTAAGATGAGGTAGTTTTTAGATCGCTTTTGTTGCATTACTTTACCGCTTTTAAAGCATTTAACTTCATTTCTTTCACCATGCTTACCAATCCATTCGAACGTGTTGGTGATAAATGCTCTTGCAACCCGATTTCTTTAATAAAACTGAACTGAGAGGTGGCAACATCTGAAGGAGATTCATTATCGACAACGCGAATTAATAACGCTATAATTCCTTTTGTAATGATGGCGTCAGAATCTGCAGTAAACTTCATTTTGCCATCTTTTGTTTCTGCATGTAACCAAACTTGCGATTGACACCCTTTGATTAATCGATCTTCAGTTTTATACTTTTCTTCAATTAACGGTAAGTCTTTTCCAAGCTCGATAATGTATTCGTATTTGTCCATCCAATCTTCATAAATGGCAAACTCATCAATAATCTCTTGTTCTTTCTCTTGAATACTCATATTCTAATTTCGTTTTTAATTTTTAAGCATCGGAATAATTCTTTCCAGTGCTGAAATAAATAAATCAATTTCTTCCTTGGTGTTATAAAGGGCGAAAGAGACACGAATAGTTCCTGGGATACAGAACTGATCCATGATTGGTTGTGTACAATGGTGACCTGTACGGACTGCAATACCCATTTTGTCCAATAATGTACCCACATCATAAGGATGAAGTCCTTCAATTAAGAATGAAATGACGCTGGTTTTTTCTTTGGCTTGACCATAGAATTGAATTCCTTCAATTTTTTTAAGTGCTGACGTAGCGTATTCCAATAACTCTTGCTCGTGTTTATGGACCTTGTCCATGTCCAAAGAATTTAGAAATTCAAAGGCAGTCCCCAATCCTATTCCTCCTGCTATATTTGGTGTTCCCGCTTCAAATTTATGAGGTAAAGTATTGTATGTTGATTGCTCTAATTTAACTTCTTTGATCATGTCTCCACCTCCCTGGTAAGGCGGCATTTGATTTAAAAGTTCTTCCTTTCCGTACAAAACACCTATTCCTGTTGGGCCAAATAGCTTATGACCAGAAAAAGCGTAAAAATCACAGTCTAATTCTTGTACATTCACCTTGATGTGCTGAATGCTCTGTGCCCCGTCGATCAAAACTTTTGCGCCTACTCCATGGGCTTTGTCAATGATGAATTTAACATCGTTCACCGTACCCAATGAGTTGGAAATATGTGTAACTGCAACAAGTTTAGTTTTTTCTGATAATAACTCAACATAAGTGTCTAACATTAAATCTCCTTTGTCATCCATAGGGATGAAGCGCAATTTGCACCCTTTACGCTCGCAGAGCAATTGCCAAGGAACAATGTTGGAGTGGTGCTCCATTGCAGAAATGATGATTTCATCTCCTGCTTGAAGCAATTCACCAAAAGAATAGGCAACTAAATTGATGCTGTCTGTTGTTCCTTTCGTAAATAAAACTTCATGGTTTTCCTTAGCTCCAATGTATTTTTGAATGGTATTTCTTGCATTTTCATACGCTGTAGTGGCTTCTTGACTTAAAGTATGCACCCCACGATGAATATTAGCATTTTCTTTAGTGTAATAATCACTTAGTCGATGAATAACAGACAAAGGTTTTTGTGTTGTGGCTCCATTGTCAAAATAAACCAGCGGTTTCCCGTGAACTTTCTCCTCTAAAATAGGAAATTGAGAACGTATTGCTTGAATATCCATTACTATTGTTTTGTTTACTTACAAAGGTACAAAGCTATATTCAGAATAGACAGCTTTCGGACTACTTTTCTATAGGTCAATGTTTATATGTGACATTTGTTTTAATCTTCTCTTTTCTATTGGAAACAGTTGCTCGGAATAATATTGCGGACTTTAATCACCAAGAGCGCTTTGCTCATATTTTGAATGACTTTTAAGCAGTTGGAAAACTAGAATATTTTTGTTTTTATTCTTTTCCTTTTCGCACTTAACAAAATGTTTTTATATTTATGCTCAACTATTAATGGTAAACTAAAACAATTTTTATGAAAAAGGTATTTATGTACGCTACTGCTTTTGCAATGACATTTGCAATGGCTTCTTGTGGAGGAGACTCTGTAGAATCTGAATTAGAAAACGCAAAAGATGCGATGGAAGAAGCAGGTGAAGATGTGAAAGACGCTGGAGAAGAGGCTTCAGAGAACATTTCTGATGAAATGGAAGCAGCTGGAGAGAAAATCGAAGAAGGTGTTGAAAACGCAAAAGAAGGTGTTGAAGAAGGCGCTGAAACTGTAAAAGAAGCTGCTGAAGATGGAGCTGAAAATGCAAAAGAAATGGTTGAAGAAGCTGATATGAAAATTCAAAAAGAGTTAAACTAAGATATTACTCTTTACAGAATTACAGGGAGCTTGCAAATGCAAGCTCTTTTTTTGTGCTCATTATTTTTTTCTTTTCATTCCTTAGATATAGCAAACCTTAAATCCACCAGCCGATTTACTCAGCCTCGTATTTCTCCTTGTATTTATGGTAAAGGTCTGTTTGTAGATTGGTTAAACTAATGAACTTTCCATGTATCATTCCTAAAGTCAAATTGTTGGTGCGCATGTCTAATGCATTTCCAGTGCTAACAAACAAGGTTGCTTTTTTCCCAACTTCAATACTTCCTGTGAACTTGTCAACCCCTAATATTTTTGCAGTATTTAAAGTAACTGCCGAAATGGCTTCTTCCTCAGTTAAACCATAAGCCATCGCTGTTCCTGCTAAGAAAGGAATGTTTCTTGTATTCATGGTTTCCATTCTTCCTGAATTTTGAATGCAATACAATACTCCCGCATTTTGAAGTAAGGCAGGTAAACGATAAGGTAAGTCAACTGGGTCATCTTCGTTTTCTGGAAGGGTGTGACCTCCTTTGATGATGATTGGAATTTCAGCATCCTTAAGTTGATCCGCGACTTTATAAGCGTCATAACCTCCAACAATAACTGGGTAATTAATTTTTAACTCACGTTTAAAGTCTATAATGTCCAATAAAGCGCGAAGTTGATTGGCATGGATGTACAATCTTTTTTCGCCCGTAAACACTTCACGCATCGCTTCAAATCGAGCATCAAATTTATCGTTGGCTTTACTGTAAGCTAATGCTGCTTCGAAGAATTCACGGAGGTCTTTTAATTGATTGCTGTAATTCTCATTCGATTTACGTGTTGCTGGTTCTGCCCACCAACCACCTCCTTTGGTCGTAGAAGGCCAGTGTAGATGAATTCCATCATCTGTTTTTACGGCAGCGTCCTCCCAATTCCAAGCTTCGAGTTTCATAATGGAGGAACTTCCAGAAATTACTCCACCTTGAGGAGTTACTTGCGCATAAAGCACACCGTTGGTTTTAACTGTTGTACTTATTTCTGACTCTGCATTAAAAGCGATTAAAGAACGTACATGGGGGTTGTATGTTCCGATTTCACGAAAATCACGCGTCGCTCTTACGGCATCAACTTCTGTTAATCCAATGTTAGAATTCGGTGCGAAAAAACCAGGATATAACTCTTGCCCCTTTAGATCAATGATGGTGTCCCATTTGCTTTTGTCTAAATTATATGTCAATGCATTTTCAACCAAGATGATTTCTTCTCCTTGAATTCCTACATATCCTTGATTGATGACTTTTCCATTTCCAATGTGAACTTTTGCTTTAGAAAGCAAAACGCGATCTTGTGTATACGCAATAAAACCAACACAGAAAGTGAGGATAAACGCGCTCAGTATATTTAATGTCTTCATATCTTAATCAATTGAATCTCCAATAGTGTCACAGTGCCAGTGTTTCTCTTTCTTCTTTATGAATGGCTTTTTCGCTTCTCCTGCTTTATTAGAAGCGAGCATTTTACTGATAATTCTTGCTTTTTCTTGTTGAATGCGAAGGTAATGATCAACGCTTTTACTTTCGTCGTACAATAACTCTCCATCAACAAATGTTTTTGAAACCCTAGCTTCTATGCTCAATGGGTTGCTTGTCCAAATCACAATATCTGCATCCTTTCCTTTTTTCAAACTTCCTAATCTGTCGTCTAAATGCATTAGCTTTGCTGGATTTAAGGTCACCATCTTCCAGGCATCTTCTTCTGACATTCCACCATATTTAATCGACTTTGCAGCTTCTTGATTGAGTCTCCTTCCCATTTCTGCATCATCAGAGTTGATGGCCACAACAACACCTTGCTCTTGCATTAAATTAGCATTGTATGGAATAGCATCCTTCACCTCCATCTTGTAAGCCCACCAGTCTGAAAAAGTGCTTCCTCCAGCACCGTGTTTGGCCATTTTATCTGCAAGTTTGTAACCTTCAAGTATATGCGTAAATGTGTTTACAGTGAAACCCATTGAGTCTGCTACTTTCATCAGCATGTTGATTTCACTTTGGACATAACTGTGGCATGAAATGAAGCGCTCCCCATTTTTGATTTCCCAAACTGCTTCTAATTCCAAATCTACTGCAGGTGCCTTGATGTTTTTTCTTTCTGCTTGCTTTGGCGAAAGCTGTGTAAATTCATTCCAACTCTTTTTGTACTCCTCAGCGCGGATAAATGCATCATAAAACACTTGTTCTACACCCATTCTTGTCTGTGGAAAACGAATTGTTTGGTAATCTCCCCAATTGCTCTGTTTTACGTTTTCTCCCAAGGCAAATTTGATGAATTTTGGTGAGTATGGAATTAACATTTGATCTGGTGAGTATCCCCATTTCAACTTGATGATTGCAGAACGACCTCCAATTGGATTGGCAGATCCGTGTAACAACTGTGAAGTGGTTACTCCTCCTGATAATTGACGATATATATTGATGTCGTCATTTCTAACGACGTCTTCAATACTGACTTCGGCAGTTACGGCTTGTCCACTTTCGTTTACTCCCTTAGAAATGGCAATGTGTGAATGTTCATCGATGATTCCTGTAGTGATGTGCATCCCTTTACAATCAATTTCGATGGCATCATGCGGAATGCTGTAATTTCCTGTTCCTACAAATTCTATTTTTCCATCTTTTAATATCACCGTTCCTTCTTTGATGATTCCTTCTTTCTCATTGGTCCATAATGTGGCGTTTCGCAATATGTAATGTTGTTTTTTAGGAAGTGAATCAAAGCCATAAGCCATATTGGGGAACCAAACCTTACCTATTGAACTGGTGTCGACTTTTATTGCATGTTTGGATAATTCGTCTTCCTTTTTCTTGTATCTAGAAAGTTGGACCCCAGCCCATTTGATCCAGATTCCATCTGGAGTTTGTCCTTGTCCTAGGAAAGCATCAATTTTCGGACTGAAATTACCATGCAATGTCAGTACCCCTTTGTAGTTGTCATCATCTACGTCAAAGTGAAATACAGCATCTCTAAAGTCAACTTTTATGCCTGCTTTTACCTTGATTGTATCTATTGTTTTTTTGACAGGATTAGTTGTGGAGTCAATCGTTGTTTTGTACGTAATAACCTCTCCTGTTGGTTGTTCAGGGGTTCCTTTGATGTCTATCACATAAGAGGTTTCGGGTAAACTAAATCGGTATTTCCCGCGGATGTCGATGTCTGCTTTTTCTTTTAAGATGTGCTTTTTACCAAGTGACCATGATTCTTCCATTACAGCATTTTTCACTTCGAAAGGGTCTTTGTCAAAAACAGAAAAGCTTGCAATTTTACCCTCCTCTAATGTTCCTGCTTGATCACTAATATTGAATATTTCAGCTGGGATTGTCGTCAATGCAGCCAAGGCATCCTCTCTAGAAAGTCCATTTTCTAACATTTTATGGAAGTGTTTCCAAAAATCTTCAGCTTTGTTATGTCCTTTTGATGTCAAAGCAAATGTAACATTGTTCTTTTTTAATAGGTAGGGATTAGACGGTGCTAATTCCCATTCTTTTAAATCGCCCAAAGGAATTTGAAGCGCAACATAAGGATCATTTACATCATAAGCTGAAGGGAAGTTCATGGGGAGAATCATCGGATTCTTCCAATCTTTAAACTGTTCAATTTGTTCAAACTCATTTCCTCCGCCCAAAATAATGAAATCAAGGTTGAATTCTTCTCCGATTTTGTTGGCCCTGAACACCTCTAACTTATCATCAACAGCAAACACTAAAGGGTGTTTTAGTTGTTCGTTTAATGCATTTAACGACAGGTTTTCTGGATTTGAATCTTTGTTGTCGGCATAGTATTGCGCATCATGGAACAATTGGCGAAGCAAGGCAATCGCTCCCATTTGAGAAGAAGGGTAGCTTTGTTTTGAAACACCTTTATGAAAAGAGAAGAAAGCACCTCCGTTCGATTTCAACACCGCCTCGCTGTGGTCTAGATCACCAAGAGCGACAATAGCACCACTCCCTCTTGCTATTCCGTCATTAATATGCGTAACGGCAACACCAAAGCCCATTTTTTGAAGAAGTTCAGCACCTTTTTTATCAATTTCAAAATGTTGTGCAGCTTGAACCTCCGGATGAATGGCTTCATTCCAATAATATGCCCCAGCTTTACTGCTTTCCATTTGTGGACGAGGCGACCATTGTTTGCTTTCTGCTTTTGGGAGCCCAATAGAAGAGTAACTTTCTATAAAAGAAGGAACAATTGTTCGGCCTTCCATATCTATTATAATAGCTCCGTTGGGAAATCTTACTTGTCTACCAACAGCCTTGATTTTCCCTTCTTGAACTACCAATGATCCTTTTTTTATGATTTGATCTGGACCTACAATTATTTTGGCATTCCTCAACACGTAAGCAGAGGCTTCGGATTTTTTAACTCCGTTGTTAGGAGTGGGAATCTGACCAAAAGTAAGTGTGCTGATTAGGGAGAATAAAAACGTTAAAAAAAGTGCTGTTTTCATTGGGCTTGTAAGTTTTAAACCTCGAAAATAATCATTTATAAGTAATGAATAAATATATTGTTTGTTTTTAGGTATATTTGGAACAAAAAAAGTAAAATGAAAGGATTAGTAGCTGCACATTCAGGATTAAGGTATATTGTTTTAGCATTGTTGGTAATTGCCATCTTTAATGCTATTGCAAACCTGAAATCAAACAAGTATGAAAAGAAGGATAAAATGATTAATCTCTTTGCGATGATTTTTCTTCACATTCAACTCCTTTTAGGCTTGGTTTTATACATAATTAGTGATAAAGTGCAGTTCGTTGAAGGTTTAATGGGGAATAGTGCGCTAAGATTCTATGCCGTTGAACATATTTTGCTTATGTTAGTAGGAATTACCTTAGTAACGCTAGGTCGTAAAAAGGCGGAAAAAACGCCAGAGCTAGGCTTGCGTCATAAATTAATTTTAAGGTATTACGGTCTTGGACTCATCATTATTTTTATTGGTATTCCTTGGCCATTTATCTATGACGTAGGAGCTGGTTATTTCTAGGCGACTAAAGTTTGACCAACAGACGACAAGGTTTAAGGCAATCGTATTTATATAAAAAGAACAGTAGAATCACTGAATGGAAGTAGGTAAATTAAAAGAAGATTTAAAAGGAGAAAAAGCAGTATTGGTTGGTGTTATTGAACAGAACCAAAGCGAGGAGGAAGCAACAGAACATATTGAAGAACTGGAGTTTTTAGCAAGGACCGCTGGAGCAGAGACAGAGAAAAAGTTTTTGCAAAAGCTACAAATGGCCAATTCTAAAACATTTTTAGGAGCCGGTAAGCTAGAAGAGGTTAAAGATTATGTGATCAAAAATGAAATTGATATGGTGATTTTTGATGATGATCTATCTCCTTCTCAACTAAGAAATATTGAAAGAATATTAGAGGTTAAAATCCTTGATCGTAGCAGTTTAATCCTCGATATCTTTGCTTCTAGGGCACAAACTTCTCACGCAAGAACTCAAGTAGAGTTAGCGCAATATCAATACCTTTTGCCACGATTGACACGTATGTGGACCCACCTTGATAAACAAAAAGGAGGAATTGGGATGCGTGGTCCAGGGGAACGTCAGATTGAAACTGACCGAAGAATCATTAAAGAAAGAATTGCTTTCTTGAAGAAGAAGCTCAAGGAAATTGACAAGCAGAAAAAAGTTCAACGAGGAAATCGAGGTCAATTGGTTCGTGTTGCTTTGGTTGGCTATACCAACGTTGGGAAAAGTACAATCATGAATGCTTTAAGTAAATCTGAAGTATTCGCAGAAAATAAATTATTTGCAACCCTTGATACCACAGTTCGAAAAGTGGTCATCGACAACCTTCCTTTCTTGTTAACCGATACTGTAGGGTTTATTCGAAAGTTACCTCACCAGTTGGTGGAGTCATTCAAGTCGACATTAGACGAAGTGCGCGAATCCGATTTGTTGATCCATGTGGTAGATGTTTCCCATCCTAATTTCGAAGATCATTATAAAGTTGTTAATGAAACTTTAGCTGAAATTGATAAGTCAGATAAACCTACAATTGTTGTGTTCAACAAAATCGATGCTTATCAATACGTTCAGCAAGATGAAAATGATTTGTCTCCGAAGACCAGAGAAAATTATACACTTGAAGAACTGAAAAGTCAGTGGATGACGAAAATGAGCAATAGCAAATGTGTATTTATCTCAGCAGAGAACAAAACAAACTTCGATGAACTAAAACACGTGATTTACGAAGAGGTGAAAACAATATTTCAAGTACGTTATCCTTACAATAGTTTTTTATACTAGTATCGCAGGCTGTCTAATTCTTAAAGCTATAAGATAAAGTTTTTGTTGATTAATCCTTTGAGCAATTTGAATTTACATAACTTGAGTTATTTAATTTGAGAAGCACTGGCGAATTCATCAGGATTTGTGTCCTTAAAATTTATAAAATCAGGGCTTTAGTTTACTCTATTATTTTAGATATTTGTTCAAGATCACCATTCATTAGTAAAATTTCACCACTTTTATTGAGGAGCATGTATGTAGGAAAACCATCAACCCTTAATTTTCTGATTAGGTCCTCGTCGGCAAAGCCAATGCTCCATTTAATAGTGTGTTTTTTAACGTAATTTTCAATTTGTTCTTTTGTATCACCGAAACTCATTCCAATAACTTGAAGCTTATCCTTATTAGATTCTACAAGCTTTTTCAAAGCGGGTAATTGCTGTGTGCAACCTTTACACCACGTACCCCAAAAATCAATAAGTAAGTACTTACCGTGTTCTTGTATGTGTTGAATAGTCGTTATTTCTTCAGTTAACAGTTTTAGGTTTAAATCTGAAATGTCACTGCCTAATTTTATCGGCTGTAAATATTTTTCTTCACTCTTTTTGAGTTTTATATATTTTCCAGAAGCTTCAATCTCTTGTATTTCATAGACTTGGTTTCCAACTTTAATAGCGAAGTCGTCGGTGTACACAACTGCACCTTGATTGAGTTCAATTGAAATAGGATTATTTTTTGAGTCGCTAATAGTTATTCTGTCAAAACCGAGGTCGTTATATAATCCGTTGCAATTATAATCGTATATTCCGATTTTCAAACTGTCTTCATCGAAAACAAGATAAGATACTTTTAAGTTCATTCTTTTATCTGCAAACCAGTAATCTACGTCAACATTGTCATTCCCAAGAGCATCATCTGTGCTCCCTAATATAGACTTAACCTGTCCCTTTAATTTAGGATTTAAATTTGGATAATATAGTTTAATCGGGAACTGTGCTGACGTAAATTCTGAATTATTAAGATATACTATAGCTGAAGTGTCCGCGCGAAAAATAAGAGGGTCTCCATCATCTGAAAAATCTAGATTTTGATTGTAATCAACATATACAACAGGACTAAAACTTGAATAATTACCAATTAAAAAGAGGACTTGGTTCGGTGTTATGGAGTTTTTCCAACCTGTAAAGTAGTTAAGTGCTAAGGCAGTGTCTTTGACAATAAAATTTTCTGGGAAAACAATCTGTTTAGTTTTACCATAATGAATAAACCTACCATCATCAGTACATTTAAATAGTTTCATAAAACCATTGCTATGAGGAGATGAAATGTGATACTCGTCACCGAAATATATTATGAGAGAATCTTGTGAAAACAGCTTGTTGGTAAAACCTAAGAGTAGAAACCCACTCAAAAATATCACCTTGAGCGTTAAATTTTTTTTGAGGATTGTATTTTTCATTTCGATTAACTTTTGAAGCCCTCTGTCGCCTTGTTTATTAAGTACTAGACTTAAATGAAAAAAGACTCGGGGTATAGTGTTGAAATATAGTTGTTTAGTGTTTTTCGTTGTAAAACTAACTATTTTATACTAGTATAGCCACCAATTCATGATTACAAAACGCACCATTAAACCAAAACAAACTGATGGTCTTTTAATAAAGCCCTCAAAGAAGGGTCTGGTCCTAAGAATTGCTCGCCAAACCTATCCATTTCTTCCTTGGTTTCTAAGGAAAGGTTTTCTTGAATGGCTTCAATGTAGGACTGACCAATTACAAAAGGTGTCATTTGAGGAAGTAATTTACCGCCCATAAACTGACCAACGATGTGGTATTCATCATTGAGTTTTATTTCTTCATCAGAAAATAAACAGGCAGATTTCCAATTTTCCCTCCAATTGGATTCCCACATTTTTTGACGTTTTTCTATATGCGCAACCCCACCCATCATTTGCATTAAATAAGCCCTTGATTCTTTGCTCATTTTCTCTGCTTGCTTTTCTGCACAAGGCATACAAATAGCCACCTCGAAAAGTGTTACATCTTTATCTTCGTCAACTCTTTTGTAAGCTTTTTCTATCGAATAAGGAACTTCTCCTTTGCTGAGGTCACGCTCACAAACCTTACAAGCTGTAAACGGTTGGTCGTCGCTGTCTGAGTTGAAATCTTTGGGTATATCTAAATCCATGTTCTTCTGTCTGTTTAACGTATGGGTGAGTTAATTCTTTTCTTTTACTGCCTTAAGGTATGTTTTAAGGTTTTGCTCATCCCGCTTGTCTAGAATCAATAAACGATTATCCGACTCAACTACGATTTGATTGTTAAGTCCTTGAATAATGGCTAGTTTTTCATTGGGTAGATTAATCAAGCAATTGTAAGAGTTAAATACATGGGTGTTCTTTCCTTTGATGCTGTTTCCATTCACATCTTTGTCTAAATGGTCGAATAAACTTCCCCATGTTCCTAAATCGCTCCAGTCAAAATCGGCCAAAACAACATCCACGTTTTTAGCGTTTTCCATAATGGCAAAATCAATAGAAATACTTTCACATCTTCTAAAAGCTGTGTTAACATATTCGTATTCACCGGGAGTGTTGTAGATGCTAAAGTCATCACAGAATAGTTCATACAATTCAGGTTTGAACTTTCTTAAAGCTTTAAGAATTGTTTTAGCTCTCCAAATGAAAATTCCAGAATTCCAGTAATAATCACCGCTTTTCAAGAATATTTCAGCCATTTCACGATTCGGTTTCTCAGTGAACTGCTTTACCTTAGAAATTTGTCCAGGCAATAAGTCTCCGTCTTGGTGAAACTGAATGTAACCGTATCCTGTATCCGGACGTGTAGGCTTAATACCTAAGGTTAAAATTCTATCTTCCTTTGAGGCGCGTGTAATCGCTGTGTTAATAATGCGTTTGAATTTTTCTTCCTTTAGAATTAAGTGGTCAGATGGAGCAACAATCAGATTTGCATCATGGTTGATCGAATAAATCTTTGCTGCTGCATAAGCAATACAAGGAGCAGTGTTTTTACGTTCAGGCTCCGTTAAAATCTGATTTGGTTTTAAGGCAGGCAATTGTGTTTTTACTAGCTCTACATAATGCTCATTGGTTACAATGTATATGTTCTCATCTGGTACAACATTGCACAAACGCTCATAAGTCAATTGAATTAAAGTCTTACCGATCCCTAATACATCAAGGAATTGTTTAGGTAAATCTTCAACTGACATGGGCCAGAATCTACTTCCAACTCCACCTGCCATAATTACTGCGTAATTATTTTCTCTCATCATTAATTGTTTATGGGTTCTACCTCTGCCAATCGATTGACGAGATACTGTTTCCCTGTATTAATTTCCTTGCACAGGTATCTTCTTCTACGTAAGACACCACGTTGAAAGGTTTTTTTGCCTAGACGAAAGTACTCATTATTCCCTAAATTTTCCAACAAAACGATTGATTCATCTCGTTTATCATGCTTTTTTAATGCTCTGGTCAGGTGGATGTCGGTACAACTTGACGCTTTTAAATTCTGTAAACTGCGCTTCAATGCTGCTTCTATTTCAACAGGAAGCTCTTTTTTTTCTAATACAGGAATAAGTAAACGTTTAAATTCGCTTTTCCATTCTGCACCATGAGGTTGAACATAAGGTCCGTATTTGATGTAGGTGGTCATGTGCGCAAACTCATGAATTGTGGTAATTAAAAACGCATAAGGGTTGAGGTCTCCATTGATGGAAATGCGATGCGGTTGACCATTGTATGGAGGACGGTAATCCCCAGCTTTCGTTTTACGTGGTTTACTGATTCTAAAAGCAAGGTTTTCAGAAAACATCAATTCTACTACGTAAGGAATATACCCTTCTGGGACATACTTCTTTAAAGCTTCTGCGATTTTTTCTTTCTTTGTTTTCACGACACAAATGTACTTATAACATTAATTTTTATCGAATTATTCGCTTTGTTTAGGAATAAGCTATTAATTTAGCATAACCAATGAGTTATATAGAGAGTGTAGGAAAATATGTCGGCATGATTAGGCAGGTGTTCTCAAAGCCAGAACGTCTAAAGGTCTATTATACACGTACGTTAACAGAGATTGAGACCATAGGAATTAACTCTGCAGGGATTGTGGCCATCCTTTCTGTTTTTATGGGAGCGGTAATTTCATTGCAAACAGCTTCCAATATGGATAGTCCACTGTTGCCCAAATATACAATAGGTTATATTACCCGTTCAAGTACTATTCTAGAGTTCTCACCGACAATTATTTCTTTAATTTTAGCTGGTAAAGTAGGTTCGAATATCGCTTCTGAAATAGGAACCATGAGGGTAACCGAGCAAATTGATGCTTTAGAAATTATGGGGGTGAACTCTCTTTCTTTTCTTGTACTTCCTAAAGTCATCGCAGCAGTATTCTTCTTCCCGTTTCTGATTATTTGCTCTATGGGATTAAGCATCATCGGTGGATATTACGCAGTAACGCTTTCCGAATTAGCATCACACGAAGAGTTTGTATACGGAATTCGCGCCTTTTTTAAAGTGAGTGACATTACTTATGCCTTGGTTAAAACTTGCGTCTTTGCTTTTGTGATTGTAACTGTGTCTTCTTACTTCGGTTACTTTACGAAAGGTGGTGCACTAGATGTAGGGAAATCTTCAACTCAAGCGGTGGTTTGGAGTAGTATTGTGATCCTCTTAACTAACTTTGTACTGACTCAATTAATACTAATGTAATGATTGAAGTAAAAAATGTAAATAAGTCTTTTGGAGAGAATCACGTTTTGCACGATTTCTCAGCGAAGTTCGAAGAAGGACAAGTAAATCTCATCATTGGTCAATCCGGTCAAGGAAAATCTGTTTTAACGAAATGTATAGTTGGACTAATGGAGGTTGACTCTGGAAGTGTGTTATACAATGGTCGCGATTTTTCTAAAATGAACAGAAAGGAAAGAAAGGATATCCGCAAGGAAATTGGTATGCTTTTTCAAGGTTCTGCGCTTTTTGATTCAATGTCAGTGGAAGAAAATATTATGTTTCCTTTGAAGATGTTTACCAATATGTCCAAAAAGGAAATGCAAGAGCGAGCGGACTTTTGTCTTGAGCGTGTTAATCTATCCGGAAGAAATAAGCTGCTGCCTGCAGAATTAAGTGGGGGAATGATGAAGCGTGTAGCTATCGCACGGGCCATTTCTATGAAGCCAAAGTATCTTTTCTGTGATGAACCGAACTCAGGTCTTGATCCGAGTACTTCCATTTTGATCGATAATTTGATTCAAGAAATTACTTATGAATACGGTATGACCACAGTTGTAATTACTCATGATATGAATAGTGTAATAGAAATTGGAGATCATATTATATTCATCCATACTGGAAGAAATTGGTGGCAAGGAACCAAAGAAGAAATTATTAAAACGGATAATCCAGAAATTATAGACTTCGTTTACGCTTCTAAGTTCATGAAGAACTTAAAAGGGAAGTTGGCATAAAGAAATATAACATGACCATGAAGATTTATCATAATCCACGTTGTTCTAAAAGCAGAGGGGCTTTGGAAATACTACAAGAAAAAGGAGTAGAGGTTGATGTGGTGAAATACCTAGAGGAAACACCAAGCGCTGAAGCATTAAGAGATTTGTTAAAGAAACTCGGAATGAAAGCCGAAGAAATTGTTAGAAAAGGGGAAAAGGACTATAAAGAAAACTTCAAAGGCAAATCTTTGACCGATGAAGAATGGATCCAAGCCTTTATTCAATATCCAAAATTAATTGAACGTCCCATCTTTGTTAAAGGTGATAAAGCTGTTGTTGGAAGACCTCCAGAAAATGTCTTAACTTTACTCTAATTAATGTGTCATTTCACAAAGTCAACCTTTAAACAAAAACGGTTTTAGGTGAAATGAAATTTCTTGTTTTTTTTAATGATTAAGATGGGGTTTTTAAAAAAGCATATCTATACTGTCCTTTTGATTGTTGCCTCATTTGTACTCATTTGGCAAAATATTAGCAATTCCAAGTGGAGAGAAAATCAAATTATTCGATCTGATGTAGCGATTTACTACACCTATTTGCCTGCGACATTTATCTATGGGAACCCTCTTTTTGAGGGAGAAGTAGAACAAGATTCTAAATTTAGAATACACACCAGTCCAACAGGAAGAAATGCTGTAAAAATGAGTATGGGAGTAGCTATGCTGGAAACACCTTTCTTCTTAGGGGGACATTTGTATGCCTTGTTGGACTCTAGGTATGAAGCAGATGGGTTTTCTAGCCCATATCATTTGTCCATATCATTGTCTTCGGTGTTTTTTACCATCTTCGGATTGATTTTCTTAGGGCTTTTCTTGAAAAAAAGATTTTCCAAGACCGTTACCTTACTGACCTTATTCTTTATCGCATTTGGAACAAATCTTTACCATTATACAGTGAATGAAACTGGAATGGCTCACCCTCCAACTTTCTTTTTAGTCGCTTCATTGTTACTTTTAACTGACCGGTGGATTCTAGATAAAAAGATATGGAAAAGTTTGTTGATAGGACTTGTCTTCGGAATGATTGTTTTAATTCGTCCCATTAATATCCTGTTTTGTGTTCCTTTCTTGTTCTTTTTAAAGCAACCTGAAGACTTGTGGAAAGTGCATTTACAACGCTTGTTTCTACCCCTTTCACATATTGTTTTGATTATTGTTGGCGCGTTTTTAATCATGTTACCTCAACTGCTCTTTTGGAAAGTGCAAACAGGAGGATTCATGTATTATTCTTATAGAGATGAAGGCTTTTTTTGGACGAATCCTCATATTTGGGAGGGTCTTTTTTCTTTCCGAAAAGGATGGTTGCTTTATACACCTATGATGTTCTTGGCCTTACTGGGTTTGATTCCCTTGTACAAAACAAAAAAGGAATATTTCATCGGAATTGTGGTGTTTATTGTGCCTTTTCTTTATATCACATTTAGTTGGTGGTGTTGGTGGTATGGTGGAGGATTTGGAGCACGAACACTGATTGATATTTTGCCGTTTATGGCTATTCCTTTAGCGGCCTTATTGACTTGGTTGCTTAAAAATAAAGTAAGGATGAGCTTGGTGTTGATTCCCTTCTTCTTTGTTTATTTGAATAATTTTCAAACTTGGCAGTATTTTAAAGGCTACATCCATTACGACTCAATGACGAAGGAAGGGTATAAGAAAATCTGGTGGATGACACATACCCCTGAAGGATATTGGGAACTTTTACAACGACCTGACTATGAAAATGCAAAACTGAAAGGGGTGGAAGAAAAATTTGTTTCGGTAGAATAATTCTACTAAAACTCCTTCACTTCGAAAGGGTTAAAGTTACCCAATGCCTCGACTTCTTTAATGGTATTCTTTTCAACGCGCAGAACCCTTCCTGGAAACTTGTCGACCAAGCCCATGTCATGTGTGGCCATCAATAGTGCCGTTCCTTCTTTAGCAATGGAGTGAAGCAAACTCATAATGGCAGCAGAGGTTTCAGGGTCTAAATTTCCTGTTGGCTCATCGGCAAGAATTAATTCTGGATTGTTCAATAATGCCCTCGCAATAGAAACCCTTTGTTGTTCTCCTCCAGAAAGTTCATGTGGCATCTTGTAAGCTTTATCTTCTATTCCAACCATACGGAGCACTTCGAGTCCTCGTTGTTCCATTACAGATTTCTTTTTCCATCCAGTGGCTTTCATAACGAAAAATAAATTTTTCATTACCGAGCGGTCTGTTAATAATTGGAAGTCTTGGAATACAATTCCAATCTTTCTGCGCAATAAAGGAATCTCTCTCTTTTTTAGTTTATTCAAGTTGAACCCAACAACTTCTCCTTCGCCATCAACAAGACGCAAGTCAGCATAGAGCGTTTTAAGAAAACTACTCTTCCCAGACCCTGTTTTACCGATGAGGTAAACAAATTCTTTGGCAGAAATTGTTACGTTAATGTCTTGCAGAACCGTTACCTTTTTCTGCTCAACTCTTCCTTGAATAATATTGATTACCTTTTCCACAGACATTTGATTTGTACAAAGATGAACAAAATATTAGAAGAAATTTACGCTTATAAATAACAATCTTAACAGATTTGCGTTTAAAACTTTTAGAGAATGGCATTTTTCTCTCGTGTTTCCTGCTTATTTTTAAGCTCTAAAGCATTTTTTTATTAAAGTCGTACGATGATTACACCACGTAGTTTTATTTTTCTTCTCTCGTTAACCCTTACAACAGTCGTTTGGGGACAATCTTCTGAAAAGTACAGTGGAGAATATGCAAATTTCTATAGGGCCGAAGAATTGTTTGAAAAAGAACAATACAGTGCCGCAAGAGAAACATTTGCAGAGTTTTTAAGTAATTTTAACAATCGTCAAGACCCGCAATATATTAAAGCAAGATATTATTTGGGAATCTCTGCCTTGGAATTGTACAATAGCGATGCGGTCAAAATTCTGATGGAATTCAACAATGATTATCCTGAGAGCATTTATAAAAACGATATCTACTTTAAGATTGGTGAACACTTTTACCAACGTAAAAAATATAAGGACGCAAGGGAGTGGTTGGACAAAACTGATCCTTCGGAAATTGACACTGCTTATGTGGCGGCTTATCATTTTAAACTAGGGTATTCTAATTTTCAGCTAGGAGACTATACAGCAGCAAGAAATGAATTTTATGACATCAAAGATGGGAACTCAAGTTTTAGTGCACCAGCTTTGTATTATTATTCACATATTGCTTATAAAAATGAAACCTATCAAGAGGCTTTGGATGGTTTTTTAGTGTTGAGAGAAGATCCCGTGTTTAAGGATGAAGTTCCATTTTACATAACTCAAATCTACTACCTATTAGGAGATTATGAAAAAGTGACAGAATACGCGCCAGAATATAACTCGGAAGGAAAAGGAATTGCAGGGAATACAGCAGAGATGAACTTGTTGATTGGGGATGCCTACTATAAAGTCGATAAATTCGATGAAGCAGTAGCCTACCTAGAAGATTATAACAACAGAAGTCAGACGACCCGCCAACAAGATTATGCTTTGGCTTTTTCTTACTTTAAAAGTAAACAATATGACGATGCCATCAGAATGTTTGACCGTGTTTCAAGAACCGAAGATAAGTTGGGTCAGGTGTCATTCTATCATATTGCACAGGCGTATATGTACAAGGAAGAATTGAATTATGCGCGAACTGCTTTTAAGTCGGCGTCAGATTTAGATTTTGATCCAGAAGTTCAAGAAGATGCACTGTACAATTATGCCGTATTGTCTTACCGATTAGATTACAACCCCTACAACGAAGCTATTTTAGCCTTCGAACTTTTCCTAAATGAATATCCTAATTCCGACCGAAAAGAGGATGTTTACAGTTATTTGGTGAACGTATATTCGAGCACGAAGAATTATGCGGAAGCATTAAAATCCTTAGATCGAATTCCAAGCTTAAACATCAAGTTGAAAACAGCTTATCAGGTGGTTTCCTACAATATGGGAATTGAAAAATATGAAAGAGGAGATTATCAAGGTGCTATAAAGGCTTTACAAGGAGTTTTGAAATATGACATCGACCCAATGATTACCAGTAAAGCAAAGTTTTGGGAGGCAGATGCCCACTTTATGTTGACTGAATTTAATGTTGCAATAAAAGAGTTCCGAGAATTCTTAACAATTCCAGGAATGAATGATTTAGAACTGAAAGAATCTGCATATTATAATATTGCTTATGCCTATTACAATCAAAAAGATTGGGTCCAAGCAATTCAAGCCTTCAGAACATTTACACAATTAAATAATATTCAAGACCCATCAAAATTGGCAGATGCTTATGCGAGAATTGGAGATTGTTACTATACAAAAGCAGAACCTGATTTCCAAAAGGCAGCATTGAATTACGAGAAAGCTTTAACTTATGATGCGGCAAAGAAAGATGGTTTGCTTTATTCATTGTCGAAAGTATACCGTTTAACTCCAGGAAAAAGAGATGCGCAAATTTCTACCTTGAAGAAAATCATTAAAAACTATCCTAATTCTTCCTTTGTTATTCCTGCAATATTTGACATGGGAATGGGGTACAAAAACAATGGGGCCTATAGTGAAGCAGTAGCTCAGTTTGAGCAAATAGTAAATAATTATCCGAGTAATATTTTAGTCAAAGATGCGCTCATTGAAATTGCAGACATCAAATTTAAACAAAAGCATTATCAAGAATCAGAGAGCTATTTCAGACGTGTGTTGAATGAATATACTTTAGATGATGTTACTTGTAAACGTGCCACTCAAGGTATTGTCGACGTATATCGTGTAACTCGTCGTCAAGATGAAATCGTAGGTATTGGAAATGAATACCCTTGTGCCGATATTTCAGAAGATGATGAAGAGGTCTTCTTTTATGAAACAGCAAGCGAGCTGTACATGAACGAAAATTATGATGAAGCTATTCCAGAAATCAATAAGTACTTGAAACGATACCCGAATGGAAGGTTTGCAGTACAGCTGTTGAGCTATTTGGCAGACATCTACTATCAAGATGGAGAAGAAGATAAAGCGGTGACTTATTATGAGAATATTATCAATCGTCCAAACTCTGCATATACAGAAGAAGCTTTGGTCCGTGCTTCAAAACTATTGTACAACAGTGAACAGTACAGTCGTGCTTTGCCACATTATGAAAAGCTAGAAAACCTCGCCTCTAAACCACAAATCGTTTTCAACACGCGCGTTGGCTTAATGAGGACAAATTACCTTTTAGAAAACTATGGGAAAGCAGCAATTGCTGCCAATAAAGTGTTAAAAGACGATTTATTGGACGACGAAACTATTCGTGTAGAAGGAAACTATATCGCAGGAATGTCTTATTATAAAACCAAGGAGTATCAAAAATCACTAGACTTTTTGCGTTGGACGGCAGACAATACTGGAAAAGTTAGAGGAACAGAAGCTTTATATACTTTGACCAGTTCTTATTTCCACCTGGAAAACTATACGCAAGCAGAAAAATTGCACAATGAGTTGCTAAAAAGAAAGCCTGCCTATGATTATTGGATTGCAAAATCTTTAATTCTTCAAGGACGTGTGTTCATGGTCACTGGTGATTTATTTCAAGCAGAAAAAACCCTTGATTTAGTAATTAACAACTATCCGAATCAAGAGGATGGTGTATTGCAAGAAGCGGAAAAAGTAAAGTCCGAACTAATGCAACTCAAAGATTCTCCTAAAAACGTGGAGGACAAAACAAATCGAATGATTGACATAAATGATGGAGGCAATGAATAAGTACATAGTTATATTTCTAAGCATAGTTTGCTTCTTTCCTGCTTTTGGTCAAAAGACAGGAGATGTTGAGGTAGTTACAGATTCCGACCGCTCGATCAGTCTGGCAACAAGGATTTATTCGCGACCAAAAATGATTGATACTTCTATTACTTCTCCAGTGGTTGATTATCCATTGTTGGTGTTGCAAGAAGAAATTTCATTCGAAGTTGATGGTATTGAACCCGCAAATATTCGCCACCGTCCACAGTTGCCACAATTGTATAATGGATATGCTAAAATTGGTGGAGGAAGCAGATTGATGGGACTTGGAGAAGTGTATTATAATTCTGTTCGCTCAAGAAAATACAATTGGGGAATTCATGCAAAGCATCACTCAGAATGGGGGCAAATTTCTGACTACGCGCCTTCTCAATATGACAATACTTCTGCAAAAGTGTTCGGGAAGATTGAAGAACGTCGTTTTTCCTACGGAGGTGCTTTTGATTACCAAAACCAAGGTTTGCATTATTATGGTTTCAATAATCCAGATGCTGACAGAGACAGTATTAGACAACGTTATCAATCCATTGGGTTCAATGCCTTTTTTGATTCGCATAAAAAAGATTCTGCAATGTTAAATTACAGGGTTGGACTAGAGTATGATAACTTTATGGATAGAAAACCAGAAGAAGATAGCTTAAAGTTATGGAGAGGTCGTGAAAACTTTGTTGGGGTTAAAACCACTTGGCAGTACAATATGAGTTCGAATGTTTTGCTCTCTAACTTGCGTGCTGATTTTGACATTAGCTACAATGATTACCGTTATGGAATTGGCGACAGTTCACTCACAGCTTTAGACACTGGAATTGTATCGAAAAACACCGTAATTCAATTGCGACCAGTGACAAGCTTTTACGGTCTCAATGAAAAACTTCAGTTTAAAGTTGGAGGAGAATTCGCATTAGACTTTCACGATAAAACAAGAGCGAGCCTTTATCCAATTGCTGAAGCCCGATATTCACTTTTTAATGATATGTTTATTCCCTACGCAGGTATCGAAGGAGGGTTGAAACAACAGCGTTTTGAGCTTTTGGCCAATGAAAATGAATTCATAGGATCCAATAATCAATTAAAAAATGAGAGCAGATATGAGTTCTATTTCGGAATCAAAGGAACCTTGTCTTCTCGTATTAGTTTTAATGCCAACGTTGCATTTGCTAACTTGAGAAATCACGCCTTGTTTGTGAACGACACCATATATTCTTCAGGAAATCAGTTCCGTGTGGAGTACGACACTGTTTCAATGACTACTATTTCGGCAAGTATCTCTTACCAACACAATGAGAAATTGAAAGTAGATGTAATCGGTAAATTCAATAGCTACGAAGCAAAGAACAACCCTTATGCATGGAACAAACCTCAATTGGAATTAATCACAAGAGGAAGCTACAACATCGCGGATAAGTTAATTGCTAAAGTTGATTTTTCTCTTGAAACAGGAAGAAGAGCACGCGTATTTGACCCCACAATTGAAGGAGTGGAGATGGAAGACGGAATTCACTTTAAAAAATTAGGCGTTTTAGCCGATGCTAACTTGGGCGTTGAGTTCAGATACACTAAACGTTTGTCTATATTTGCCAACTTCAATAATGTCGCTGCCCAAAGCTACCAAAGGTGGTTTGGCTACCCAGTAAATGCTTTTCAGTTTATGGCAGGATTGACCTTTAGGTTTTAAGGTTGAATAACCAGGATGTGTAAGTTTTTTCAAGGTGGGTTGACATGCTTGTGAATGAGTCTTTGGTTGTTGTGTGGACAAAGACAGAATTGTTATTCTTAGAATTTTCCTTATCTTAACTTCTATGTGTTTAATTGCTTTTGCTTACAAAGTTTCTCCAGAATATCCTTTAATTCTTGTCGCAAATCGGGAGGAGTTTTACGATCGAGCAACAGAAAAAGCTCACTTTTGGAAAGGAACAGAAAAACATCGAATTCTTGCAGGAAAAGATTTGAAGGCCGGTGGAACATGGTTTGGAGTCAGTGAAACTGGGAAATGGGCGGCAGTCACCAACCATAGAGATATGAAAAGAATTAAAGAAACTGCCCCAACAAGAGGAAATTTGATTCCCGATTTTTTAAAGACCAAAAAAACAGGAAAGGAATATCTTTTAAAACTTCAAGATGGCGCTGAAAGATACAATGGCTTTAATCTTTTGGTCGGAGATTCAACAGGAATTTATCACTATTCAAACATTTCGGATGTGATTACCAAGATCGAACCTGGAATTCATGGAGTAAGCAATGCTTTGCTGAATACACCTTGGCCGAAACTTGAAAAGGCAAAAGAAATGCTAAAAAAGAAATTACAGAATGAAGACCTTTCTAAAGCGTCCTTGTTCGACTTACTCAATGACCAAACCCAAGCTCAGGAAGACGAACTCCCAAATACAGGCTTGTCTGATGAACTAGAAAAAGCCTTGTCATCTATTTTTATCGATACCAAGGACTACGGAACACGTTGTTCAACTTTGCTAATAATCGGTCAGAATGGAAACATGAAATTTGTTGAACGGACTTATGATTCAAAATCAACAATTCAGGCAGCAGATCAAGAATTTGAAATGAGGAATGTAGACTAAACACTTATTCCCTGTTTTTTGAAGAAATTAATTAGTCTTGAACATCACTATTGTTTTTGCAAGGAGTGTGCAATAAATTGAGCAGAAAGAGGTTGTTATGTTATAAAAGAATCGCTTATGAAAACTACATTCTATTTATTGCTTTATTTTTTTATTTTTTCGAATATCTTATTGTCTCAAGATCAACCGAACGGAAACGCTAGGGCGTGGTATGAAATCGGGACTGAACAAGAAATAGATGACAATGTTGTCAATTTAAAGCCTAATGCAGTCTATTTTCAATTCAATACCGAAGAAAAAGCCAAGAATTTAGAGTCACTCGGTTTCGGGTGGATTGAAGATAATCCAGAAAACCATTTTGTTGCCTATTTAATCAATACAAGCGACTCAACGTTTAGTTCTAAACTACAAGACGGAAGTTTACTGATGATCCAAGAAGCAATGAATGAAAAAGAGGAATGGGTTCCAATAGAATATTGGGTAAAAAGCGGTTGTGGGAACAGTTATAGAACCTTAAATTTAAAACCAGGTCAGCAAGTCATGATTCCCATCAAAAAATATCAAGGGAGTTTTAAAACTAAAATAAGGTTGAAGTTACAAACAGGAAAAGAAGTGTTTTATTCACAGACTTTTGAGGGCGCTATTGAGCTAACTCAATTCAATAAAGAAACAGAGAGCGTGGGTGGAATTTTATATCGTGGACCAGCCAATTATTTGGACGAATGGCCATAAACTTTACAAATGGTTTAATCTGTTTTTACAAATCATTCATCTTCAAGGACTCAATTGTTTAATAAAAGTAAAATAAGGTTTAAACAATTTTTAAGTTTAAACTGTTTTGTAACTATAATAAGTAAACGTATTTTTGCGTTCATACGATTTAATAAATGGCGAAATATAAACCAGGTCTACTCTTAAAAGACATCAATAATCCTGCTGACTTAAGAAAGTTAACAGAAGAGCAACTACCTCAAGTTTCTGAGGAAGTACGTCAATATATGATTGATGTATTATCAGAAATTGGTAATTCACACTTTGGAGCAAGTCTAGGTGTTGTTGAATTAACAGTTGCTTTACATTATGCTTTTGATACACCGCACGACCAATTGGTCTGGGATGTTGGACATCAAGCATATGGACATAAAATTCTGACAGGAAGAAGAGATGCTTTTCCTACGAATCGTACAAAAGGAGGAATTAGTGGATTTCCAAAACGTAGCGAAAGTGAATATGATACTTTTGGTGTAGGACATTCATCAACTTCTATTTCAGGCGCCTTAGGAATGGCTGTTGCCAATCGTTACAAAGGCCTTCCAAACCGTCAGCATATTGCTGTAATTGGTGATGGAGCCATGACGGCTGGATTAGCATTCGAAGGACTGAATCATGCGGGGTTTGAAAAAGATGCCAACTTATTGGTGGTATTAAACGACAACTGTATGTCGATTGATCCAAATGTTGGTGCTTTACGCGACTATTTAACAGACATCACGACTTCGCATACTTACAACAAGGTGAAAGATGAGGTGTGGACAATGTTGGAAAAAATTTCAAAATTTGGTCCGGACGCACGTTCAGTAGTTAGTAAAGTTTCAACCGCCCTTAAAGGGAGCTTGCTTAAACAAAGCAATATGTTTGAAGCCTTGAATTTCCGCTATTTCGGACCTGTAGATGGTCATGATGTAATTGGATTGGCGAAAATATTTGAAGATTTAAAAGATATTCCAGGTCCAAAGATTTTACATTGTATAACAAAAAAAGGGAAAGGATTTAAATATTCGGAGGAAGGAAACCCAACGCAATGGCATGCGCCTGGAGTTTTCAATAAGGAAACAGGTGAAATTGTAAAAATTGTTCCCAGTTCGCCTCAACCTCCAAAATACCAAGAAGTTTTTGGACATACCATTGTAGAATTAGCAGAGAAGAACGATAAAATCATGGGAATTACCCCAGCAATGCCTTCTGGTTCTTCACTCAATATTATGATGAAAGCAATGCCCGATCGTTCTTTTGACGTGGGGATTGCAGAACAACATGCGGTAACTTTTTCTGCAGGATTGGCAACACAAGGTTTAGTTCCTTTCTGTAATATATACTCTTCTTTTATGCAGCGCGCCTATGACCAGGTGATTCACGACGTAGCTTTGCAAAACTTGAACGTGGTATTCTGTTTAGATCGTGCCGGATTTGCAGGAGCTGATGGTGCAACTCACCATGGGGCTTACGACATCGCTTATATGCGCAGCATTCCTAATATGATTGTTGCTGCACCTATGAACGAAGCAGAGCTAAGAAACATGATGTTTACGGCTCAGCAAGAAAACATGGGACCATTCAGCATTCGATATCCTAGAGGTAAAGGGGTTATGACAGAATGGAAAACAGTAATGAAACCGATGAAAGTTGGAACTGGACGTAAAATTACGACCGGAGAAGACATTGCTATTTTGACCATAGGTCACCCAGGAAATTTTGCCCAAAAGGCCATCAAAGAGTTGAGTGAAATGGGAGTTTCGGTAGCACATTACGATATGCGTTTTGTAAAACCATTGGATGAAAACCTATTGCACGAAGTGTTCTCAAAATTCGATAAAGTCATCACTGTTGAAGACGGTTGTTTGATGGGCGGAATGGGTAGTGCAATTCTAGAATTTATGGTCGATCAAGGGTATTCCTCTAAAGTAAAAAGATTGGGGATTCCTGATGAATATATTCATCACGGTACACAGCAAGAGCTTTATGCAGATGTTGGTTTCGATGTTAAAGGAATCATTAAAACGGTGGTGGAAATGTTGCCAGAACTGAAATCATCTTTGAGCGCTGAGAACAAGGTGAAGTATTCTGTAGGGTAGAGCCTACGGCTGCTTAAGGCTTTAAGCAATAAGCTAGTTTGAATAATTTTCATTTGTATTATGAATATCAAGTTAAGAGCCGAATGGAATAAAAATATTGATTCAGATATTGAGCTTGTTTTGAATCATCATATCGGTAAATGGATAGGTGAACCCAATCAAAAATACACTATTGATATAGAATACTTTGACGGAGGAAGAAGTGATACCTTCTTTGATTGTTTTTTATCTGAAAGTGAAATTATTGAAATACTACCTAATCTTAAATACCTAGAAGAGTTTGAGGAGCATTTTGAAACGCATAAACTCTTAGTTGATTCTAAATTCTTATTTCCTATTATTGAAGATGCTTGTGGAGTATTCTTTATTTCTACTTATGGTAAATTTACTGGTCAAATATTTCATGTAGATAATGGAGACTTCGGCTTTGCTTTCGTAGCCAAGTCTCTTGAGGATTTTAAAGTACGCATAAAAGCGTTTGATTTTTAAATTTGTAGATATTGAATTCTATTGTTAATGTTTAACGCAGCGCTGCAATTCACGATTTATTATGTGGTTTTGAATGGTTTTTTATAACGCAACTAGAATTAGATTTCTCAATGCAAGCATTTTCGAAATGACATTCATTTTATGATTTAGTGGCGAAAGAGGCTGTTTCAAGCAAAGCTTGAAACAGCCTCTTTCGATGTCCTACTCATATGACTTGTCATTTCGATCATTGTGTGAAATCTTTGATTTTACTCGATGGAGAAATCTGTTTTAGGAAAATCGTGATTAGAAAAGGAATTCTTTTTAGTTGACCAAGTCGTGGTCTACAATATAAGTGCTTCTGCCTTCTTTCCTTTGCGTAACTCTGCGAATCTTTGCGAAACTCAGCGTAAGTTATATCAAATAAACACCCTATAGGCCTTTGTGACTCCTCCATGATCCCTGTGTAAGAAGAAACCTTCTCCTATTGCGTGACTCAGCGTCCCCACCTCTGCGCAACTCTGCGAATCTTTGCGTAAACCTAACGAAGAGTATCTTTCTTTCCCTTTGGGTTAAAACTAAATCTCAATAGTATTACATGCCAAAAGCATACCGCCAAAAGCCTACAGCTGCTAATACTTCACAAAAACATTCTTCGGCTCAGTAAAAAACTTCATAGCTTCCCAGCCACCTTCTCTTCCAACTCCAGAAGATTTTGTCCCTCCAAACGGCGTACGTAAATCTCTAACCAACCAAGCATTAATCCAAACAATTCCTGCTTCAATGTCGTTGGCCATACGGTGAGCTCGTTTTAAATCATTGGTCCATATTGTTGCTGATAATCCATATTGTGTAGAATTGGCCATCATTAAAACCTCTTCTTCTGTTTCAAATGGAGTAATGGTCACTACAGGCCCAAATATTTCTTCTTGATTTGTTCTGCAATCGAATTTTAATCCTTCGATGATCGTAGGAGCAATGTAGAATCCTTGGTCATAAGGCGCATCTAATTTCACTTGGTGTCCTCCGGCTAAAATTGTTCCACCTTCTTCTTTGGCTAGATCGATGTAACTCAACACTTTTTCCATGTGCGGTTTTGAAACCACAGCACCCAATTGAGCTTTTGGGTCTGACGGGTAGGAAACTTTAGATTTCTTGATTTTTGTTACAAACTCGGCTTTAAATCGCTCATAAATTCCTTTTTGAACGAAAATCCTCGATCCACACAAGCAAATCTGACCTTGATTGGCAAAACTTGAACGAATGGTTGTGCTTAACATTTCATCAAAATCACAATCGTCAAAAATGATGTTTGGATTCTTTCCACCCAATTCTAGAGAAAGTTTTTTAAACATCGGTGCTGCAATCTTCGCAATGGTTTGACCTGTTGTGGTGCCACCAGTAAATGAGATGGCTTTGGTTAATTCATGACGAACAATCGCATCTCCCGCTGTGTGACCGTATCCGTGAACGATGTTCAAAACTCCTTTTGGAAAGTTAATGTCCTCCATGACCTTACACAATAAATAAGCAGTGTACGGAGTAACTTCAGAAGGTTTTGCAACGACACAATTTCCTGTTGCCATAGCGGGCGCAATTTTCCACGAGAACAAATACAAAGGTAAATTCCATGGGGAAATACAACCTACAACGCCCAATGGCTTGCGCAAAGTATAATTGATTCCCACTCCAACCATTTCGTGCGATTCAGAAGCGTAGTGTTGAACTCCAGTGGCGAAAAACTTAAAGTTTGAAATAGCACGTGGAATATCTACATGCTCAGCAAGTTTTATGGGCTTCCCATTGTCACGACTTTCAGCTTCAACAAACTCAGTCATTCTTGCTGCGATTCCTTCAGAAAGTTTCATCATCCAGTCTCCACGTTCTTCAATGCTTAATCCAGACCAACTTGGGAATGCTGCTTGTGCTGCTGCAATTGCCGCTTCGACATCTTCTGTTTGAGAATCTGGGATCAAAGAATAAGCAACTCCTTTGGAAGGTTCTATATTGTCAAAATAATTCCCTGCTTTAGGCGCAACAAATTTACCGTTGATGTAATTCTGAATTTTTTCCATAATTATAACTTAGTCTTGGAGTGTAAATTAATATTTTCTATGCAATCTCATTCGTCTTTAATCTGAAAGTTGCCATCATAAGTATTCCGAACAGGATACATGCAAAGAGTAAATGAGCTGTTTGAACCAGACCTGGAACATTAAAATGATTGAGAATAACCCCACTCAATAATTCTATGGCTAACATTACAAAAGCCCAATGAATAATACGTAAATCTTTACGTTTTCTTGAAATCCAAAACATAACGGTAATCAAACCAAGGATAATCCATGAAGAACTTCTGTGGATAAAGAAAATGGTTCCCAAGTTTTCAGCCCAGCCTTCTCGGCCAATCCCCATTTTGGTAAGGTGATCAATTTCTTCTCGAACCTGTGTCCCTAAAAACATTTGTGCAAAAACAACAACGAAAATAAAGAAAACTAAAGCGTAAAATGGCTTGCTGACTTTTATGTTTTTTTGTTGCGTCGTTGAAACTATTCTAATTATATATAGTTGTAATCCGATGATGACCAGGGCCAAAAACATATGAACAGTTATTGTCCAGGGTACAAGGTTCGTTGCAACAACAATAGACCCAAACCAAGCCTGGAAGACCAATAAAAGTAAATTTACAGTAGAAACGACGACCAATTTCTTTTGACGATATTTTGCGACTATCCAAAGAAAAACCAATAAAACGCCATTCCCCGCCATAAAACCAAACAGTCGATTGACATATTCGGTCCAAGTTTTTCTAGCGTTAAAATCTTGCTCGATTAAAATAGACTTGTCGTTGCGAATTTTATTAGCGCTTTCTTCTAATCCAATGGCAGAAAGCATATTGCTGAATTTTTCTACTTTTTTCGCTCGTTTCTCGCTATAAATGTCTTTGTAATTGTCAGGCAAAGTAGCACTGTCTGTTGGAGGAACCCACTGCCCAAAACACTTTGGCCAATCTGGACATCCCATTCCACTTCCTGTAATTCTAACAAAGCTTCCTGCAATGACCACTAAAAAAATAAAAACCAGAGTTATCCAATTGACCCGAACAAACCACTTTCCATATTTCATCTCAGCTATTTTTAGTTGGAATAAAGAGCACTTTTTATGTCACCTTTATTCTGTAACAAAAATACTATTCAAACGACAATAATGTCTGAAAAACCCATGTTTTTATTTTACATATAATTAGAATAGTGTTTGAGTTCTCTGAATGGAAATAGTGATTATTTGCTTGAAAAGATTATATTTAGTCTTTTAAAAACAATACTATTATGAGAAACTTACAGTCATTCCTGCTGCTGTTTTGCTTTTTTTTCATTTTATCTACTTATGGTCAAGAAGATAGCGTGAAAATTGTTGTAGCCAATAATGTAGAAATTGACTCAACAGGAGTTGATCCAGAGGCGCAAAAAGCATACAACGAAGGAACAACAGCCTTCGAAAATAAAAATTATGCTGAAGCGATAAAGCAATTTAAAAAAGCCATCGAGATTTCTCCCGACTTTATTTTGGCTCATTCTAATTTGTCTTATACTTACCTTTCTGACAAGAAAGTGGAACTGGCAGAACAGCAATTTTTGCACCTTACAACAATTGATGAAACTGCGCATCTACCTTTTTATGAGTTAGGAACACTTGCAGAGCTGAAGGACAGTACAGATTTGGCAATAAAATATTATTCAAATGCGATTGATCGTAAGAAAAACGACAAGCGTTATTATTATCAACGTGGTATTTTATATTTTAAATTAGGTCGGTACGAAACTGCTGTAGAGGATTTTTCTAAAGTGGTGCTTATTGACCCTAAAGATGCAGATGCCTATAACGATAGAGGGAGTGCGTATAAGTTAACTGGAAAAATAGACAAGGCGATTGCAGACTACACCAAAGCGGCTGATTTAAACAAAAAATCTGGTCTTGCTTATAACAATCTTGGGAGTTTATATAGAGAGCAAAAAGAATATGATCGCGCCATAAAAGCCTATGATAAAGCTATTCTTATTGATCAAAACAACTACCTGGCTTGGAACAATAGAGGATTCGCAAAATTCGAAAAAGGCGATTATCCAGCAGCGCTTTCAGATTTTAAACGCGTAAACCTTTTAAGTCCTGATTATGCCATTGCTTATAATAACATTGCAGGTGTATATATGGAAATGGAGGAATATGAAAATGTAGTCACGTATAGTACCAAGGCAATCGAAAGAGACGAAAATTTAGGGGCGGCGTATTACAACCGTGCCATTGCGAATGAAATGTTAAGAAACGAAGTTCAAGCATGTAAGGATTGGAGTCAAGCCGCAGATCTCGGAATTCGTATTGCAGAAGAATATTATACAACGAATAGTTGTGGAAATTTAATCGAAAAATAATGAAGAAAATAGTTCTAATTTCAGTTTTAAGCCTTTTCAGTATTTCTTTGTTTGCACAAGAAGTGACTTTCGATAAAAAGAATTTTAAAGACAACAAGAAAGAGTTTAAGGAAGCGGAAGGTCATCTTAAAATGGCAGACGAATTGATGATGCCAATGCCTTTTCCGAGATATGGACAAGCTTTGAGTTATTATTTGAAGGCCCAAGAATTCAATCCGAAAAGCGCTCATGTGAATTATCAGATTGGACTGTGTTATTTGAATACACCTCAAAAATTTAAGGCTTTGGAGTATTTTCAAAATGCATTCCAATTAAATGCCAACTTACACCCAGACATCCACTATTTTTTAGGTAGAGGTTTTCACCTGAAAATGGATTGGGATAAGGCAATTAATCATTACGAAACCCATAAAGGACGTATTGATTCGAAAAAAGACCTAGAAGCATATATGGATGTAAACAAAAGAATCCTAGAATGTCAGTCGGGTAAGCAGTTGGTGAAAAATCCTGTTCGCGTTTGGATAGACAATATGGGAAAGCAAATTAACTCTGCTTATCCAGAATATGGAATGGTGATGACGGCCAATGCTTCTGAGATTTTCTTTACGAGCCGTAGACCGGGTTCAACTGGTGATGAAAGAGATGAGTTTACAGATGAATATTTTGAAGATGTCTATACTTCGAACCGGTATACAAGCAAAGATTGGACTCCAGCAAGAAATGTAGGTGCTCCGATCAATACTAAAGGTCACGATGCTGTAGTTTCATTGAGTCCTGATGGAAGTAAAATGATTGTTTATATCGATGATAAGGGAGATGGTAACCTCTATGAAAGCCTCCGAGATGGTGATACTTGGAGTAAACCAAAAAAATTAAATGAAGCCATTTGCAGTGAGTACCACGAAGCTTCTGCTTGGTATACTCCAGATGGAAGACAGTTGTATTTTATTAGTGAGCGTCCTTTGGTTAAAAAAGGAGACCCTAAGGACAGAGATATTTATGTTGCAACTTGGAATGAAGAAAAAGAGGAGTGGGGTAATGTCGAGCGTTTACCAGAAAATATTAATTCAAAATATGATGAGGATGGAATTTATGTTCATCCAGACGGGAAGACTATATATTTTTCATCAAAAGGTCATAACTCAATGGGGGGGTATGATGTTTTTAAAGCAGTAAAAAACGAGGACGGGACTTGGTCTGACCCTGAAAATTTAGGCTATCCAATCAATACACCAGACCATGATGTGTTTTTTGTTGTTGCTGCAAATGGACGAGATGCTTATATGACCTCCTACCGTGAAGATGGCTTTGGAGGAAACGACCTCTATAAAGTAACTTTATTGGGGGAAAAGAAAGATCCGATATTGAGCGGGGAAGATATGCTTTTGGCCAACGCAACAATTGCCATTCGCGCTGTCCAAATTGAGCCAAAGGTTGAGGTTTCTGGAAGTAAGCTGATGATCTTGAGAGGAGTGGTAAGAGATGATGAATCTAAATCGCCAATTGCCGCTGATATTGAGTTGGTTGACAATGAGACCAATAAGGTAATCGCTGAATTTACATCAGATAGTAAGTCTGGACGTTATTTGGTTTCTTTACCAGGGGGTAAAAACTATGGTATCGCAGTAAAAGCAACGGACTATTTGTTCCATTCAGAGAACTTTGATGTAAAACAAGATGCTAGTTATAAAGAAGTCGAATTAAATATAGACTTGAAGAAGGTGAATGTTGGTAAATCTATCGTCTTGAAAAACATCTTCTTTGATTTGAGTAAGTATTCTTTACGACCTGAATCTGAAATTGAATTAAACAGATTAACACAGTTATTAATTGAAAATCCAGGATTAAAGATAGAGATTAGTGGTCATACAGATTCAAGAGGTTCTGCTGCATTTAACAAAGAACTTTCTAAGAACAGAGCGAAAGCAGTTGTTGACTATTTAGTTGAAAAAGGAATCAAAAAGGACCGATTGGTTTTTGCTGGGTATGGTATGGAGCAACCTATAAAAACAGATGCTGAAATAGCTAAGATGTCACGCCGCTCAGATAAAGAAGCTGCGCATCAACAAAACAGAAGAACAGAATTTAAGGTCTTGTCTAAATAGGCAGAACTAGTTAAAAATAAAATAGCCAGTCGTTAATTACGGCTGGCTATTTCTTTTACACTTAGAATTTTTTTTATCTAAACCTATAGCGCTTTCAGTCCATAGTGGTCTTGTTATACTCATCTTTAGAAAATTAAGTAAACGAGATTTTATCTATTACAAAAAAACAAAGTTTTAAGTCTTTACATTTTCCAACAAAGACTTATAATGCTTTGAAATTCATTGAAACAGAATTCACACAGTGTCTTGTGTTTTTTGCAGTAAAGTTTTCACCAACAAAAACATGACCTAGATGACCTTTACAATTAGAACAAATAATCTCTGTTCTTCTCCCATCTGCATCAGGTACACGTTCAACCGCACCTTCAATTTCGTCGTCGAAGGCTGGCCAACCGCACATCGCGTCAAATTTGCTTTCCGAAGTGTATAGTGGAGCATCGCACTGTTTACAGGTGTATATCCCTTTTGCTGATTCGTTCAGTAATGCTCCTGTAAAAGGACGTTCTGTCCCTTTCTGGAGGATGACACGTTGCTCTTCTGGTGTTAGCTCATTGTATTTTTTTATGTTTTCTGACATTGTTCTATGTTTTTTAATCTTAACGTTTTTTGCTTGCTATTGTTCACAGTCAAAGATATCAATTAATATTCTTTATTTAAAATGATTCTAAATACCTATTTTAGGGTATTGTCAGTTTTCCGAAGAAGCTGTTATTTTGCAGTATCAAAAAAACAAAAAAGGATGTTAAAAAATATTTTACTAGTTACAGCAGTTGCAGCGACATTATTTTCTTGTAAGAAAGAAGGGTGTATGGACGAAACTGCAATCAATTATAATTCAGAAGCCAAAAAAGAAGACGGTTCTTGTAAATATGAAACAGCAGAAGGGTATACTGTTCCAACGACCTATACCTTTAAAGATGCTAACGGAAATTCAACTGTAAGTTACGGAGGACAAATTGATCGTCTAAGTCAATTAGAAGAAATGGTGGTTGAAATGAAGTCTGGAATAACAGGTATGGTTGGTGAGCAAGCTTTGTTAGATATGTTTGCCAATACCGGTGACAATGGAGGAGGAAACTTCTCTTTTTCTTCAACCAAGCAACTAGAGAATAAATGTTTTCCGGACGATGTTCAGATGTTTAAAGACTGGATGGCTGATCTAGCATTTGCCAGTAATGATTTTGCTGAAACTGCAGCTAGTGGTCAAGCAGGTGTTTTAACATCAGGTTCTAAAAAGTATTTATTTGATGCCAATGGATATGAGCCAGTTCAGTTAATTGAAAAAGGATTGATGGGGGCTGTTTTTATGCACCAAGCAGTGAATGGATATTTTAGTGATGCTAAAATGAATGTGGATAATTCTGTAGCTGTAGATGCAGCAAATGGCAAATTCTATACGGCAATGGAACATCATTTTGATGAAGCGTTTGGATACTTTGGTGTTCCTACAAATTTCCCAACTGATGTACCCAATAGTTTTTGGGGGAAATACTGTAATGTGCGTGATGCAGAGTTAAATTCAAATTCAGTAATGATGGATAACTTCTTGAAAGGACGTGCTGCAATTTCAAATGATGATATGGCAAAGCGTGATGCTGCAATTCAAGAAATTAGAACAATGTGGGAAACCATTTCTGCACGTCAGGCAATTTATTACTTAAACGCTGCTGTAGCTGATTTAGGTGTGGATAATGCCAAAGCATTTCATGCACTATCTGAAGCTTATGCTTTTGCCTGGAATTTACGTTATGCGCCCTTGGAAACGAGAAGAATGTCAGTTGCTGAACATACTTCATTAATGGCTCAGTTCCCTGCAAATATGTGGGATATTACAGTTGCAGATATCAATGCGATTGTAGCTTCGATTGAGGCGAAGTTTTAATGTTAAAATAAAGAAAGTCATGTTGAAGAAATTAGTTGGATTTGTATTTGTTTTAAGCCTTGGTTTTTTATTCTCTTGTAAGGATAAAAACAAGGATGGTGATCAAGCCGATTTTAATAAAAGCGCCCTCTTAGAGAATGTGTCTGGGAATATCATTTTACCCGCTTTGAATAGTTTTGATCATGAGGTGAGTGATTTAAAATCAAGCTTTATGGATTTTAAAAACAATCCGACAAATGCCAACTTGGATATAGTAAAGTCAAACTGGAAAGCAGCTTATTTGACTTGGCAAACGGTTAAGATATTTGATTTTGGTCCGGTACGCTCTATTGGATTTAAAAATGCAACAGGAACTTATCCTGTTGATACCGCAAAAATTCAAACCAACATATCCAACGGAGGTTATAATTTAGCTGCTGTGAATAATTTGGACGCTATTGGGTTCAATGCCTTAGATTATTTGTTGTACAATTACGATGCACTGAATCGCTTTCAAAATGAAACAGCTTATTTATCATATACTGAGGAAGTAATTGAGAAGCTATACAGTGAAACACAATCTGTGGTAAATGCATGGGTCAATTATGAGTCAGTTTTCAATAAATCGACCGGTACTTCTTCAACTTCAGCTTTTTCGGAGTTCGTTAATGAATTCAATAGAGATTATGAGTTGGCAAAGACTGCAAAAGTTGGAATTCCAATAGGAAAAGCAAACCTTGGATTGGTGAAGCCTGAATATGTGGAGGCACGCTACAGCGGTATTTCATTTGAATTACTTATCGAGAGCATTAAAAGGCTAAAGGCCGTTTATAACGGAAATAGTTTTGCGAATAACACCAGTGGTGTTGGATTTAGCAATTATTTAGTCCATTTAGAAAAAGTAGGGTTGGATGATGTGATCAATGATAAATTCGATTTGATTATTGCAGACGCAGAAGCTTTTACAGTGACTTTAGAGGAAGCCATTAACAATCCTTCAATGATGAATCAGTTAGATGAGTTATACCTTCATCTTCAACAGCAAGTGGTCAACATTAAAACAGACATGACTTCAGCGTTTGGAGTATTGATTACTTATCAGGACAACGACGGTGATTAAAGCAATAAATAGAAGCACAAAGGCTGATTTTTTTAAGCAAACAGCTATAGCTCCATTGGTTATGTTTCGCATAATTTTTGGAGCTATGCTGCTTTTTAGTAGTGTGCGTTTTATTTTGAAAGGATGGGTGGAAACGCAATACATCGAGCCGAAGTTCTTTTTTGGATTCTTAGGTTTTGAATGGGTTAAACCTTTGGAAGGAAACTTAATGTACATTCCATTCATCATCATGGTTGTTGCTGCACTGTTTATCGTCTTGGGGTTGTTTTATCGGGTGAGTACGCTGTTGTTTTTTGTGTGTTTTACCTATGTTGAATTACTGGATAAATCCAATTACCTCAACCACTATTATTTTTTAAGTTTAATGAGCTTCTTAATGATGTGGATTCCGGCTCATCGCGACTTCTCCATTGACGCAAAGCTTTTTCCTAAAATCAGAAGGACGGAAACAGCAGCTTGGCATATTGGAATATTAAAGTTTCAATTGGCCGTGGTGTATATTTTCGCAGGAATTGCAAAAATTAATTCTGATTGGCTTTTTGAAGCTCAACCCTTAAAGATTTGGTTGCAGGCGCACCATAATGTACCTTTCATAGGTGGATTACTTCAGGAAGAAATTACAGCTTATTTCTTCAGTTGGATGGGGTGTCTGTACGACTTGTTCATCGTATTCTTTTTATTGAATAAACGCACCCGTCCTTTTGCCTACTTGGCAGTTATCTTCTTTCATGTGGTGACGTGGTTATTGTTTCCTATTGGTGTGTTCCCTTGGGTGATGATCTTTTCTACCACTTTGTTTTTTAGTGTGAAGTTTCACCAGACCATGTTGAATGGACTCAAGAAAGTATTCAGATGGACAGCGACAGTTCCGAACCTTGTTCGAAAACATACTGGTTCACAGAAGCTAGTGAGGTTTGCACTTCCAACGTATATAGCGCTTCAAATAATCATCCCATTGCGCTTTGTTTTGTATCCTGGAAACTTGTTTTGGAATGAAGAAGGATTCCGCTTTTCATGGCGGGTTATGCTGATGCATAAAGAAGGTCACGCTACTTTTTACGTAACCGATAAAGCAACAGGGAGAACGATAGAAATTGACAACACTGATTACCTTACCGTAAGACAAGAAGATCAAATGATGACCCAACCAGACATGATTCTGCAATTTGCAAAATATTTAAAGCAAGAATTTGATGGAAAAACCTACTCTAACAAGGAACAATCAATAACTTTGCACGATCCTGCAGTTCATGCAGAAGTATTTGTGAGTTTGAATGGAAGGCCATCACAGAAGTTTATTGATAAAAAACACGATTTGACAGCCTTGCCTTATAATTTAAAACACCGTGATTGGATAGAACCTTTTGAAAAGTGAGAACAGTAGTAGCAATCATATCATTTTTAATGGTGTTCGTTTCATTCGGACAAGAAAATTATAGTGGAATCATTGTCGATCAAGAGAATGAAGGAGTTCCAGGGATAAAGGTTCAGAACTTGGCCTCAAAAGCATTGGCAAGAGCCTCGAATAAAGGTGAATTTACTATACCTGCAAATTACGGAGATACAATCCAATTTACTTTTAGTCAGTATGATACTTTATTGGTTGTTGCTGGAAAGGATATGTCTACCAACAATAACAACCGATTGAAGATGTGTTACGAAACCCAAGAGATTGGTGAAGTAATTATTGTGAAAAAGCGAATGGCCGATTTTAACGTGGGATTTATGCCACCCATCAAAGGAGTTCGATTAAATACCGGAACCAACTCTATTATTGAATTAGAAAACTTAAGCGGAGCAAAATCCACAGGGAATGCGCGTGAAATGTATGCAAAAGTTCCCGGACTAAATATTTGGGAAAACGATGGTTCAGGTATTCAAACGGGAATTGGAGGAAGGGGGTTGAGTCCAAAAAGGACAGCCAATTTTAATACCAGACAAAACGGATACGATATCAGTGCGGATGCTTTAGGTTATCCAGAAAGCTACTATACGCCACCAATTGAGGCGCTAAAAAGCATAGAGATTATCCGTGGTTCTGCCGCATTACAGTTCGGAACTCAGTTTGGAGGTCTATTGAATTTTGAAATTTTAGCACCAGTTAAACACAGTCCCTTTGAGTTTACTTCTAGAATTACTGGAGGAGGATATGGCTACTTTAGTACATTCAACAGGATTTCAGGTTCCCACAAAAGAATGTATTATCAAGCTTATCACCAATATAAAAGAGGAGACGGCTACAGAGAAAATAGTCACTTTTATCAACACCAAGCTTTTGCACAGTTGGGGTACTATTTAAACGAAAACTGGACGGTCGGTATTGAGTTTACGCACATGAATTATTTGACCAAACAAGCCGGGGGATTAACCGATGTGGCCTTCCAAGAAGATCCACGTCAAAGTGTTCGAGATAGAAACTGGTTCGCTGTAGATTGGAACTTGTTGGCCTTGACTTCAAATTATCAAATCAATAAGACAACAACTTTTGATATACGTGCTTTTGGAATGATTTCAAACCGAAGAACTTTAGGTTTCTTAGGGAAAATAACCCAAACCGACAATGGAGGAAACAGAGAAATGATTTATTCTGACTTCATCAACGGTGGAATAGAAGCACGTTTCATGAAAAAGTACAGCTGGTTTAAATCAGAAACTTCCTCTGCAAAAATTAAAGGAGCATTACTTGTTGGAGCTAGGGTTTACCAAGGAGAAACAAAAACCAAACAGGGAACAGCCGCAGATGGTGATGATGCCAACTTTGTTTTTATTCATCCCGATGACGTAGAAGGTTCATCTTTTGTTTATCCTTCAGTAAATCAAGCTTTGTTTGCAGAAAACATGTTCTTTTTAGGTAAAAAATGGAGGTTTAATTTAGGTGTCCGTTTAGAAAATATTTCTACTCGCTCGGAAGGATTCTATAAACAATATGTAGTTCATCCCTTAAATTTCGATACCCTGATGGTAAACCGTGTTACAGATTCGAATGCTGTGTCGAGAACAGTTCCTTTGTTTGGAGCTGGAGTATCCTACAAGGTCGGGAAAAGCGCAAGTTTATATACTAATTTCACACAGAATTACCGTGCCATAAACTTCACAGATATACGCGTGACCAATCCAAACGTTGTGGTGGATCCAAACATTAGAGATGAATATGGGTTTACTGCTGAATTAGGGTTTAGAGGACTTTTAAAAGACCTCTTAATTTATGATTTATCAGCCTTTTATATTTTCTATGGTGATAAAATTGGCTTAGCACCAAAACCAAAAACCGTTAAAAAAGAAAGAACCAATATTGGTGATGCACAGAATTATGGATTGGAAGCATTTGCGGAAATAGATTGGATGAAATTGGGGACCGAAAAGCGCGAATGGAGTTTGAACACCTTCGTTAATGCTTCTTATATTAACGCCAATTACATCCGTTCGAAAGAACCAAACTATGTAGGGAACAAAGTGGAATATGTCAGTGAATTTATGGTGAAAACCGGAATCAGTACCAGTTTCAAGAGCTGGACTTTTAAAATTCAATACAGTTTTAATTCTGCGCAATTTTCTGACGCCTCTAACGCTGTAGAAGCTTCAGGTGATGCTCTGTTGGGGGAGGTCCCCGCATATTCTGTCTTTGACTTCAGTGGGAAATATGCATTTAAAAAGTATTTCCAAGTTGAGTTTGGTGTAAATAACTTTACCAATTCAAATTATTTTACCAGAAGAGCAACAGGTTATCCTGGACCTGGAATTCTACCCTCTGAAGGGATTAACGGATATGTGACATTGCAGTTTAAGTTTGCGAAGTAACAGTAATTATCCGCAATACTAATTTCAGTAGTGATGAAATTTTTAAAAAAATCTATCGTCTATTTCACCTTGTTCTTTTTTGCATACTTTATGCTGAATGCATTGCGCATTTATAACTATTCATCTGAATACAGTGAAGAGCAATCGGATGTTGCAATTGTTTTAGGTGCGGCAATTAACAATGGTACTCCATCACCTGTTTTTAGAGAAAGGATAAATCACAGTATATATTTGTATAAGAAAGGAGTAATCGATAAGGTGATTTATACTGGTGGGGTTGGAAAAGGTCACACACAGTCGGAAAGCGAAGTAGCCATGTTATACGCCATTAGTAAAGGCGTCAAGAAGGAAGATATTCTAATTGAAAAAGTGTCAAAGTATACAACTCAAAACTTGAGTGAAGCAAAAAAGTTACTTACGTCGCATAATTTAAACAGTGTTTTGTTGATTTCTGATCCACTGCACATGAAAAGGGGGATGCTGCATGCAGAAAACAATGGTATTCAATGTAAATCTTCTCCAACAAAGACAAGTATGTATTCATCAAAATCAGTCAAGTTTAAACAGTTGGTGTATGAAGCATTTTTCTATAGTTTAAGTGAGCCACTAATTACAATTGGTTTTAATCCGTAATAGACGATTGTTGTCATCGCTTTGTAAGGCCTGTAGAAAATCGTGCTCCAATACAATGCGTCGCAGATTCCTACGGATTTTTTAATTGTCAATCAGCTAGCATTAGATAAAACCGCCTACTTCCGCAGTTTAATACAGCGCGTGTTTGGAATAAAACAACCACCCCTATCGTATTCAGCACTCATCATTCATAATTATTTAACATAATCTTGCTTATGAACTAACATGTACTGATTGTCGTCCATTTTAAGGTAACCTTGGTCATAACAAAAAATATACTGACTTCCTTTTTTGGTGGTGTAGATATTGGTGTAATAGTGGAAGTTAAATCCTTCCTCAGCCATTGTAATACCATCCACAGTTTTTTTGCCCTCGGGATTTAGTTTTGATAAAATACGTCTGTTTTTCCGTAAAATATTATTGATCCTACGCATGTATTTATTGCTGTCCTCATTCAATCTGTTGTTGAAAGTGTTCCTACAGTAGTCCCCACAAAACTTTTGATCACGTCTTCCATTCAATTGTGTTCCGCACTCTTGGCAAGCTCTTTCTTTTTCGGACTCTTTCATAAGGTATTAATTTATAAGTAGTTTAGCTAATCTAGTGAATTTTCATCTAAAAAAGAAAAACTCTTTGTCAATGATCGATATTTATCATCAACAAAGAGTTAGGTCTATTCTGTTAAAATCTACGACGAGGGTAAAAAGTTGTTGTTAGTGACTATGTTCTGTCTCGCTTTTCATCATTTCTGCGATCAAATAATAAGCTCCATTCTGAACGATTTTTGCATTTTCTGGGAGAGGTGTCAATAAATCAATGGCTACATAACCACCTTCTTGTTGTCCTGTGATTACTTCAACCATTTTAAACTCGAATTCTTCTTTTTGCTCTTCTTCTGATTGCGTGGTGATAAAAATGTATGTTTTACCTTCTTCTGTAATCACAGCAGATTCAGGAAGGGCATCGCGTTCATTGTCTGCAGTGAAAATCTTTCCTTTAATGTACATTCCTGCGACCAAGTGAAGGTCTTTCTCTTCAATTTCCGCATGAACGTGAACTGCTCTTGGAGTTTCTTCAAAACGTTTCCCAACCGAGATGATTTTTGCACTTAAGGTTTGTTCTGATGTTGCTACTGTAAATTCAATTTGCTGACCTTTCTTAACATGAACAATGTCCTTTTCAAAAACCATAAAGTCGGCATGTACATGTTCTGTGTTCACTACTTTAAACATTTCTTTTTGTGCATCTACAAATTGTCCCAATTGAATGTCAACGGCCTCAACCGAACCTGCAATTGGACTAATCACCGGAATTCTATCATACAGTTTTCCTGATTGGATATAATTTAAACTCAAGTTTAACTGTTTCAATTGTGCCGCATAACCGTTCAAATCTCCTTTGTTGGATAGGTATTCCGATTCTATTTTTTGTAACTCTTTTCCAGCTCCAATTTCAGCATCTGACAACTTTTGTTGTCTCTCAACCTGTTTAGACAAGTATTTATCATTGTTGAATGCCTTGAAATACGCCGTTTGAATATTGATGAAATTAGGATGACTTAAGTAAGCAATGGTTTGCCCTTTTTTAATCACTGTCCCTTCAATCACTTCGATTCCAACAACATTTCCACCTAGGATAGCGGTGATTGTCGCTTCGTGTTGTGGTGGAACCTCAAGACTTCCATTCGTATAAATAATACCTTCGAAAGTGTGTCTTTGCATGGTATCGAGTTCAATTTTTAAACTCTTGAATTTTTGCGGTGAAAGATGCACTTCGTCATGAGCGTGGTCATGATCTTCCTCTTCCGCTTGATTTCCTTGGCTTGTTTCGTTGTTTGAACAGGCAGAAAATGCCAACAACAAAATAGCGCTTATTATAATTGTGAATTGTGTTTTCATTTTAAATGTTTTTTAGGGAAATTAATTCCATTGTAAATAGTATTCTAATAAATAACGCTGAAGCAGATAATTATCTAAAGCATCCCAAGCGTCAACCTCAATGCGAATAGCAGTTCTTACGGTTTGTAAAAATTGCGTGTAATCAATCTCGCCTTCCTCAAAAGCAGTAATCGCACTTTTTCGTTGCAATTGTGCTAAAGGCAAAGCTTCTTCTTGATAATACATCCACGTATTTCGCCATTTCTGATAGTCTTCATAAGTGGAATTGATCTCCATTTTCAACTCCATTGCTTGTTGCTGATAATTTTGTTCAGCAATTTTACGGTCAATTTTGGCTGCTTGAGAAAGTCCCAGTTGACGATTAAATATTAACGGAATATTTATACCAATTTGATAGGTGTAGAATCCTGTTTGATTTGCGATCATCTGTTCACCAAACTGACCATTAAAAGTAGGTAAGTACTGTGAATTCTGTTTTTTAATATGCGCTTCAGCAATATTAATTTGCTGTTCATAATAAGAAAGAAGCGGGTGAGAAAGGATAGAATCTTCATTCATTTCTATAATCTCAACAAAGTTTGAATATTCAATTTCTGGAACTGTGAAAACCGTGTCACTGACCAACCAAAGGTTTAATTTCTTGATTGAAATCAGGTATTCATGATATTTTTGTTCCTTTTTAATCCTTAATCCATTGGCTTCATTGGCTGTAGATAAATAGGATAAATTTGAAATATCTTCCACTTCGTAACGTATTTTTTCCGTGTCTTTTATTTTTGAGAAAATTGAGTCTAAAGCTTGATAAACTTTATAAATTTCTTGATTCGTATAAACTTCAGCCCAAGCTTTTTTAACTTCATAACGAATAGAAATTTGAGATAATTCTAAGGCTTTTTCGGCCAAAAGAATTTGTTGATTCTGAAACTTTATCCCCGGTGCAATTCCAAATAAATTGATTCCTTGCTGTTGTAAGCCAATCCGGGTATAAACTCCATCTGAACCATTTCCAATCTCTTCTTTTCCGGTGTATATTGTCGTATTGCCAAAATCCCAAGCTGTTTTCTTTAAAGCCGTTTGTTGGTCGACTTCTAATTGTTTGGCCTTTAATGTTGGTAAGCGACTCAACGCTTGTTCTTGTGCTTCTTCGATTGTAATTGGTTGCCAATTTTCTTCAATTGAATTTTGTGCGTTAAACATTGGAGTGATTAGAATAAACAACACTCCAATTCCCATTGCTAATGATGGATTTCGCTTCGTTCTTTCCTTTCTTTTTTCTAAATACATATACAAAATAGGTAAAACAATTAATGTGAGTAGTGTTGCGCTAATCATTCCTCCAATTACAACCGTTGCGAGAGGACGTTGAACTTCAGCACCTGCAGAAGCGGAAAATGCCATAGGCAAGAACCCGAAAATATCTGTTACTGCTGTCAACATAATTGGACGAATACGTTCTCTCGTTCCAGTGAAAATTCGTTCTTTAATATCTGTTATTCCTTCCATTTTTAAAGAATTAAATCGATTTATTAATACCAAACCATTCAATACAGCTACTCCAAAAAGCACGATAAATCCTACTCCAGCTGAAATACTAAACGGCATATCACGAATCCATAAAGCAAATACTCCACCTATTGCCGCTAAAGGAATAGCGATGTAAATCATGATGGATTGCGTAAATGATTTTAATGCGAAATAGAGCAGAATAAAAATCAGTACAAGTGCTATTGGTACTACAACCATTAAGCGATTTGTGGCACTTTCAAGATTCTCAAATTCTCCGCCATAAGAGATGTTGTATCCAGGAGGTAAAACAAATTCATCTTTAACTTTCTGTTGAATGTCAGTTACCACAGATTTTACATCTCGACCTCTTGTGTTTACACCTATATAAGTCTGGCGGTAAGTATCATCTCTTGAAATTTGCATTGGACCGGGTTCATATTCAATCGTTGCAAATTCTTTCAACATGACTTGTGAGCCATTTGGAATATCAACGTATAATTGCCTGATGTCATCAATCGATTGACGGTATTTCTCTCCATATCGAACAACCAAGTCAAAACGACGTTCTCCCTCGTAAATCGTTCCTGCAACTCCACCTGCTAATGCAGTACTTAGATAAGTATTCAGTTGCTCGATGGAAACACCATATTGTGCCACTTTATCTCTGTCAAACTTGATGTTTATTTGTGGTAAACCGGAAGTTCGTTCTGCATTTATGTCTCCAACTCCATCAATGGATTGAATTAACGCAGCAAGTTCTTGTGCTTTTTCATTCAATACGTCCAAATCTTCACCATAAATTTTAACGGCCACATCTTCACGGACTCCAGTCAATAATTCGTTAAAACGCAATTCAATAGGCTGACTAATAACGATGTTTACACCAACCAAAACTTCGGAAAGTTTATCTTTCATTTTTTCGATGAGTTCTTCTTGCGTTTCTGCCGATGTCCATTTGCTGTGGTCTTTTTCAAGTATGATAAACATATCTGCAATATCCATAGGCATTGGATCTGTTGGGATGTCGGCAACTCCAATTCGAGAACCAGCTGATTTCACTTCAGGGAAATTTTCCAATAAAGTGGTTTCAATAGTTGTAGAAGTAGCAATCATTTCTTCTAAGCTACTTCCAGGTCTAATCAATGCTTGAATGGCTAAATCCCCTTCTTTTAATTGGGGAATAAATTCTCCACCCATTCTTGAGAAAGTGAAAATTGTTAATCCTAGAATTAAAACCGCTACGCCTATAACAGCCAATTTGAATTTCATTGCAGCTTCAAGAATTGGATGATAAACTTTGTTGATTCCACCAATTATTCCATTGCTGAATCGCTCTAATTTGGATTCAAATTTAGCATACCAATTGTTTTTGTTTCTCATTGGACGCATAAATAATGCAGACATCATTGGAACATATGTTAAACACAATATAATCGCTCCAATCATCGCAAAACCGAAAGTATAAGCCATCGGTTGAAACATTTTTCCTTCAACTCCTTGCAAGAATAAAATCGGCATGAAGACAATCAAGATAATGATTTGACCAAAAAACGCAGATTCCATCATGGTGTTACTCGCTTCAATGGCAACATTGTCCATTTCTTTTCTGGAGAAATTGAGTGTTCCCTTCCGCATTCGTCTTTGAATTTCGAAAACCGTTCCTTCAATAATAATTACAGCTCCATCGATTATAATTCCAAAGTCAATAGCCCCCAAACTCATTAAATTTGCCCAAACACCGAATTGTTTCATCAGAATAAAAGCAAACAACAAAGCCAAAGGAATTGTCGTGGCAGTTATTAATCCACCTCTAAAACTACCGAGTAAAATAACCAATGCAAAAATGACAATTAACGCTCCTTCGATGAGGTTTGTTGAAACTGTATCTGTCGTTCTAGCAATTAATTCACTTCTGTCAAGATAAGGCACAATTTTTAACCCTTCTGGCATGGAAGATTGAATTTTTTCAATTCGTTCTTTTACATTAGTGATTACTTTATTTGGATTGGCGTCTTTCAACATTAAAACCATTCCACCAACGGCTTCTTTTCCATCTTTAGTGAAAGCACCGTAACGAACTTGACTTCCATAACTTACTTTTTCGGCAATATCGGCAATAGTCGTAGGAACTCCGTTTTCTGTTTTTACAGGAATTTTTCGAATGTCATCCAAAGAGCGAATCAAACCTTCTCCACGAATAAAGTTGGCCATTTTATTGCGCTCAATATAAGCTCCACCTGTGTTGGTGTTGTTTTCTTCAAGCGCTTTATAAACATCACCAATGGTAACATTCATCGACTTTAGTTTGTTTGGATCAACGCTAACTTCGTATTGTTTTACGTTTCCACCAAAAGCATTCACTCCAACAACACCTTCTATAAGTGTTAATTGTCGCGCAACAATCCAATCTTGAACTGAGCGTAATTCTGTTAAAGTATAAACGGAGTCGTATTTTGGATCAACTTCAATACTGTATTGATAGATTTCTCCTAAACCCGTTGTGATTGGTCCCATGCTAGGCGCTCCAAATTTTTCAGGAATGTTTTGGCGAACATCAATTAATTTTTCCTGTACCAATTGTCGGGCATGGTAAGTCCCTATTTCTTCTTCAAAAACGATGGTAACCACTGATAATCCGAATCGAGAAATTGAACGAATTTCTTCAACGCCAGGCAGATTTCCCATTTCAACTTCCACAGGATAGGTCACGAATTGCTCGATATCCTCAGTAGAAAGATTTGGCGAAACCGTCATTACCTGAACTTGATTGTTGGTAATATCAGGAACTGAACCTAAATTGATGGTACGCATTGAGAAAATTCCAAAGCCGATCATGGCTAGAGTCAATAACCCAACGATTAATTTGTTTTTGATAGAAAATGATATAATTCTGTAAATCATTTTTTCTTGTATTTAATTAATGTTTAAAGGAATACATAAATGTATTTCCTCTACTTATGGGCTTGTTAAAAGCCCAAGATTAACTGTCGAAGAGACAGTTAATAAATCAAACAAGAAAAAATGGAGGTCCACGCTGTTGCTTATTCCTTTGATCGGGTGGAGAATAATTAGGTGTTTTGTATTCGAAATTCTTAATAGAATCATCAAATGCCGGTAGAAATAGTGTAGGGTATTTTAAAACAGCATATAAAGCATATGATTTTACATCAGGAGTATAGCTGTGAATACTAGCGAAAAAGCCAGATTCACACTTTTCCTTTGGATTATCTATATCATCAAAAAGATGTTGCAATATATTGATGAATGAAGTCTCATCGTCGTGATCTTCATGTCCAATATGTGCTAATTCAGAATTTGAATGTGTTGAATTATGAAAGTGATTGATATGAATTGAAACAATATGGTCTTGGTGAGCAGTTTCACTTTCACAACGCGGCATTAGGTTATTGGTTAGTCCAGTGAGATAACCAACAATTAAAAAAAATGATATAATTAGCCGCATTATTTTCATCCTACCGTAAAGGTAGAAAATTTAGGCAAGACTTATCATGTTCTTAAGTTATTTATATTTGTTCTAAATAACTTAAAAGCCGTGAGGCTATGCGATTAACAATATTTAACACGCAACTCGTTGACCTTGGCTTAAGTATCAACATCTTTGTATACAGTGCAAAAAGAATGTAAAATTATGGAAGAAAACACATCATCTTCGCTTACACCCGCAGATACAATTCGGGAGCTTACAGAAAAAATACAACATGAAAGACCGCTCATTAATTTGGTCAATAAAGAACTTTCAAAAGTAATTGTTGGTCAAGATAAAATGCTTGAACGCTTACTGATTGCGCTTTTGGCGAATGGACATATTTTATTAGAGGGTGTTCCAGGTTTAGCAAAAACCTTAGCCATCAAAACTTTGTCAGATGTGATTGGAGGTGATTTCAGTAGAATTCAGTTTACTCCAGATTTACTTCCAGCCGACGTAACAGGAACTCAAATTTACAATCAAAAAACGCAAGAATTTTCGGTTACTAAAGGACCAATCTTCGCCAATTTCATTTTGGCAGATGAAATCAATAGAGCCCCAGCTAAAGTTCAATCCGCTTTGTTGGAAGCGATGCAAGAAAGACAAGTAACCATTGGAGACGAAACCTTTACTTTGCCGAAGCCGTTTTTGGTGTTAGCGACTCAAAATCCAATTGAACAAGAAGGGACTTATCCATTGCCAGAAGCGCAAGTTGACCGATTTATGTTGAAGGTGACGTTAGATTATCCGAATCCCGAAGAGGAAATGTTAATCCTGAGAAATAATGTGAGAAGTCAAGGCCTAGAAAAAGCAAGTGCAATTATTAGCCCTGAAGATGTTATTCGTTTAAGAACTCTGGTTCGTGATGTTTACCTAGACGAAAAAATTGAGAAATATATTATTGATATCGTATTTGCTACACGTGATCCAAAGAAATATGACCTCGGAAACTTAGCTCCTTTGATTTCTTTTGGCGCATCTCCAAGAGCTAGTATAAATTTAGCCTTAGCAGGTAAGGCCAACGCATTCCTTCAAGGTAGAGCGTATGTGATTCCAGATGATATTCGAAATATCGCTGCAGATGTAATTCAACATAGGCTTGGTTTAACTTATGAAGCAGAAGCCGAAGGTGTAAATGCACGCGATATTGTGGATAAAGTTTTAGCCAGAGTTGAAGTACCGTAAACAGTAATTTAGATGGAAACTAAAGAGCTGCTGAGCAAAGTAAGAGAGATTGAACTCAAAACCAGAGGACTGACCAAGCAAGTGTTTTCTGGAGAGTACCACTCTGCCTTTAAAGGGCGTGGTATGACTTTCTCAGAGGTGAAAAACTACCAATACGGTGATGATGTAAGAAATATTGATTGGAATGTTACTGCACGGTTCAATGAACCATTTATTAAAGTTTTCGAAGAAGAAAGAGAACTGTCGGTATTTCTTGTTTTGGATATTTCAGGATCCAATAATTTTGGAACTCGACAAAAGTCAAAGAAGGAATTGATGCTTGAGGTTGCCGCCGTTTTAGCTTTTTCAGCAGTGGCCAATAATGATAAAATTGGAGCTATTTTCGTAAGTGATAATGTCGAGAAATATATTCCACCCAAAAAAGGACGCTCTCATGCCTTGATGATTTTGAGAGAGCTAATCCTGTTCAAACCTAAAAGTCAAGATACCCATCTAAATGAAGGCCTAAGGTTCTTTAGAAATGTGGTGAAAAAAAGAAGTATCTGTTTTTTAATCAGTGATTTTTATGATGAGCATGATTTTTTTGAAGGCTTGAAAATAGCTAACAGTAAACACGATATGGTTGCACTTCGTTTATATGACCCTTCAGAACAGAAATTACCTAATTTTGGTTTGGTGAAGATGTTTGATGCAGAAAAAGGTCTTGTGAGATGGGTGAATACGAGCTCTAAAAGGGTGCGAGAAAATTATAGTAAAAGGTATATGACGTTTGAACAAAATCTAAACGATAATTTCAGAAGGTCAGGAGTTGACTATGCTATGTTGTCAACCGAAGGTAAATATTTGGCAGAATTGAATAAACTGTTCTTAACGAGAAGTAGATAATGAGGTGGATTCTAAATAGCATTGTTTTTGCAATTGCCTTCGGAGCATCCGGACAAGACTTATCGATGGCAATTGATAAAGAAGAAGTCTTGATTGGTGAACCCTTCGTTTTGAAATATACAATTGTTAGTGATACGAAGATAGATACATTGGTGTATGCTCATCAAGAAGTTCTTTTTGCTGCGAAAAATAGCGCCAACGCAACTGAAGTTGGTGTGAGCACTCCTTATGAATTGGAGGTTTTAAAGGAGTTTAAAGACACAAGCTATACAAAGGAAGGACAGTTTTTCTGGGAAGGAAGCTATGAACTGACAGGATGGGATAGTGCGTATGTAGTTATTCCTCCACAACATGTCCAAATTGAAGACAGTATTCATACTTTTCCAGCAGGCTTAATTTATATTAATAGCCCAGTTGCAGACCCGAGCAAGCCTATTTATGATATTAATGAAGCATTTACAGAACTACCAAAGGAAGATGGACCATTGTTACAATTTTTAAAAAACAATTGGTGGTGGCTTTCATTGATGGGACTAGGAATTATTGGAGTTGTTGTTTTTCTAGCCACAAGAAAAAGAAAAGAACCTACTCCTTTGTCTCTGCGTCAATCAACTTTGCAAAAAATAGATTTACTTGAAAAAAGTAAAGGGTACGAAAGTAATTTGAAAGAATATTATTTCGATTTATCCATCATTTTAAGGCGGTTCTTCGCAGCACATTATCAAGAAAGAATATTAGATAAAACAACAGGTGAAATAGAGTCGATTTTATCTGATTATGGTTTGGATCAGAAAATGGTTTTACTTACGCGTCAATTGTTAACACAATCAGATATGGTGAAATTTGCACAGTCTAAACCAAGCTTAGAAGAAATACAAAGCATTACCAATGACGCCAGAAGAGTGGTTAATGAAGTAGCAGACTTAGATTTAGAAAATGAATAGTCCATTGTTTCTACATATTAGATTTTGGGAATACCAATTCTATGCACCACATTGGTTGTGGCTACTCTTATTGATCCCAATTCTGCTTTTTCTAAGGTATTATCGTTTAGAAAAAAGTCAAGGAGTCATTAAGTTTCCTCGGCCAGCAAAAGATTTGAATGCTATTGCTTTTTCACCTATAAAATGGTTGATTCTAACGGTTTATGCACTGATCGGTGTGGGGGCAAGCTTTTTAATTATCGCTTTAGCTTTGCCCTACTTACCGTATGCTGAGGATAATGAAAATGATTTTGATGAAGGGATAGATATCATTATTTCTATGGATATTTCTGGAAGTATGATGGCTACGGATTTTTTACCCAATAGATTAGAGGCAGCAAAAACCATGGCTAAAGAATTTATTGATGGCCGAAAATCTGACCGTATTGGCTTCGTAGTGTTTGAAGGAGAGGCTTATACCGCATGTCCAGTCACTAGAAATTACGATTACCTCAAACAAACAATTGATGGAATTAAATCGGGAATGATAGAACCTGGAACTGCCATTGGAACAGGGTTAGGGACTGCTGTTGCACGACTGAAAAGCGATAGCCTTTCATCGAAAGTAATTATTTTATTGACTGATGGAGAGTCCAATAAAGGAGAGATTTCTCCAATGGCAGCAGCCGAGTTGGCTAAGAATAAAAACATTACAGTTTATACGATTGGTGTGGGTAAAAAGGGGATTGTGAAAATGCCCATCAACACCCCCTTTGGACAAATAATGCAAAATACACAGGTCAATATCGATGAAAAGCTGTTGAAGAAAATGGCCGACTTGACAGGAGGAGAATATTTTAGGGCTACAGATGAAAACTCATTAAGGGAAATATATCAAACCATTGATCAAATGGAGACAAAGAAAATGGTAAACAACACAATTCATCGAGAACCTCCATATATGCCAGAAAGCTTCTTGTTGTTTGGTTTGATTTTTATATTTATTGGAATGGCCACAGAACAGATTTTGTTAAAGAAAAATGCCTAAAAAAGAATTTAAATATCGTTTGCCTATATTTATTAGTGCTGTAGTAGTACTGGAGCTGGTGTTTTGGGTTTTGGTATGGCAATTACTCAGCATATTTGGCGTTTTTTCAGACCAAGGTGTTGGTGAACAGCTTTCCTTTTTGCATCCAGCATATGCCTGGTGGTTTTTGACTGTACCTTTATTGATGGCCATATTTATTTATCAATTGCGTCAGAGAAATCAGTTGGTTGAACAGCTAGGAAGCGTTAAAACACTACGTACATTTATGCGTTATGTTTCTACCCGAAATGTGTTCATTCGTTACTTTTTAATACGAAATACAATTGTTTTTGCTGTATTTGCATTGATGCAACCTGCTCTTGGAACCAAAACCATTAAAGGTACAACCACTGGTGTGGAATTGATTTTTGCCGTGGATATATCGAATTCAATGAATACCCGAGATATCGTTGGTGGAGAAACAAGGTTGATAGTCGCAAAACGTGCAATGAATCAACTGATTAATGAATCAACAGCTTCACGCATTGGATTACTCGTGTTTGCGGGAAATGCATATCCTCAGTTGCCCTTGACGGCAGATAAGAATGCAGCCAAAATGTACATTGATGAGTTAAACACTTCCATTATTTCGAATCAAGGAACGAATATTTCGGCAGCTTTGGAAGAATCAAGTCGTTTTTTCTCAAAGGAGGAGACCAAAAAAGTCTTGATTCTAATTACGGATGGAGAGGACCACGAAGGAGGGATGAAAAAAGCGTATGCCGAAATTAAAAAAGCAAATGTTGATGTTTTTATTCTTGGAATAGGAACTGAAAAAGGAGGTATTGTTCCAGAAAGTGAAGAGCCTAGAGCATTATCACTAAAAGACGATATGGGAAGGTCTGTGATTTCTAAAGTGAATTTGTCGATGTTGGAAGATATCGCAAATGAAGTAGGTGGTGAAGTACTCCTGTCCAACGAATCTTTTCCAAATGTTTCAGATTTTTTAACTCAAATTAACACAAGTTCAGAGACTAACACAGTAGATTTGGAGTTCAAGGTAAGTGAAAATAGATACCAATGGCCTTTAGGCTTAGCTTTATTGACTTTACTTGTTTTATTGGTGTGGGAAGCTGCCCCGAAAAGAGAAATTAAATAAAATGAAAAATATTATCTTATTGGCAATTGTCTTATTCGTAACTGGCTTTGTAGGAGCTCAATCATGGAAAGATTCTTTGCGTTTAGGTAAAAAATATTATCAGGAAGGGAATTATAAGCAGGCTTATCAAAGTCTACTTGAGGCACAAAAACTTGCGCCTAGTGAAATAGATTTATCTCAAGATATTGGTAACGCTGCATATAGAAGTCAGGATTATGAAATGGCTGAAAAAGCTTTTCGTGCTGCAGCATCTAATGGAGAAGATGAGATAAGTCAGGCAAAACACTGGCACAATGTAGGCAACAGTCAAATGCAAAAGAAAAATTATAAAGCAGCGGTGGATAGCTATAAGAATGCTTTACGTAAAAATCCAGCTGATGATAAAGCACGTTATAATCTTGCAGAAGCCCAAAGAAGAGTAAAGCAACAAGAGCAAAAAGAGCAGGACCAAAAAGATCAAAATCAGGATCAAAAAGATTCGCAAGATCAGTCTGAAAACGACGATCAAAATAACAGTCAGAATGATGATCAGTCGAATCAAGACCAGAATCAAAACAACCAAAGCCAAGATCCTCAAAATCAAAACTCTGAGTCAGGTGGTAGTGAGGGAGATGCTTCACAAGAAACTGAAGGTAAATTAACCGATAGAAAAACTGACCGAATGCTGGAGGATTTGCTTAAGAAGGAAATGGAAACGAAAAGAAAAGTACGTGGAATTGAATCGGGTAAAAATCAACAACAGGTAAAGTCAGGGAAACGATGGTAAAAAATATTGCCTTACATATCGTGTTTTTGCTTTTGTCAGTACAATTGTTCGGACAAAATGAGTTTGTTGAACTAGACATCAACCCAAAAGATGTTGAAATAGGTCAATCTGTTACCATTACAATCAAAACGAATGTAGATGGAGATTTGGACATGAGTCTGCCTGATGAGTTCATCCAATCTGGTGCAATGCAAACGGGTATGTCTTCATCTATTGAATATGTTAACGGCCGACAAAAAGCCATACGTTACAACTATAGAACTTTTACCGGTTATTTTGAAGATGTGGGGACCTACTTGATGGGACCAGTAAAAGTCATCACGAGAACAAAAGAATACCTTTCAGAAGAATTCAAGGTTAGGGTAACGAACCGTCAAAATATGATGAGTGATGATCCTTCAAAAAACTTGAATAAGATGGTCTTTGGGATTATCCAAAAATCAAAAAAAGAAATTTACGAAGGTGAACCTCTAGTTGTTGAAGGAAAGGTATATTCACAGGTTGAAATTTTACAAGTTGAGGATTATTCCTCTTTTACTTTTGATGGCCCAGCAGAAACAAAGTCATTGGTTGCTTCAAATCAAGTGTCCAGCGCTTATGAAGTGATTAATGGGAAAAACCTTCAAACATTTAAGATTGGAAAAACCTTAATTTTCCCAGAAAGAATCGGAGATTATAGTATTAAGCCTTTCCAAACCATTATTGTGTATAACGATAGAAGAAGAATATTTCCAGAACGATTGAAAGTCGTTTCTAACCAAGCAAATGTTGTCGTTAAACCATTGCCTGCTGGAACACCAAAGCATTTTATTGATGCAGTAGGTGAGTTTAATGTGTCTGCAAATATTGCTAATCGATACATAGATCAAGGGAAAGTGATTGAGCTAAAACTTAAAATTTCTGGAAGTGGAAATCTTCATAATATTGAACAACCAACAATTCAACTGCCGCGTGGACTCAGTTTTTATGGAGATCCAGAAGTTGTTGATTCTATAAGATTTTCAAGTCAAGGTGCTGAAGGGAGTAAATCTTACACCTACTTTATTCAAGTTAATCGAAGTGGTGAAGTTCAATTAAACCCCATTAAAATCGCTTATTTTAATCCGAAAACTGAGGAGTATGTTACTGTTCAAAGCAGATTGAAAACCATTCACGTTAAATCGACAGGCCTTGAAGAACCAGAGGAATTAGAAGAGGAAAAGAAGGAGGTGAGAGATCCAGTTATGCAACCTTATATAACAGAATATCTTCCTGGGGGGAGTGCACCAATAGACTTATTTACAGGTTGGGGAGGGGCATTCTTATTGTGTTCCCCGATCATGTTTGGATTGGTGTTGGGGTTGCTGGTCCGTGTGAAAAATAACAGCGCAGAAAATACATTAGCAAAACAACAACGTATTCAGCATAAAACTGATGCTTTGTATGAATTGAGTTTATTGAGTGATGATCAAAACAATGAGACGCGTATCGACCAATTGAGTCAAATAATGGTTCGTTTCCTAGCCAAGCAATTTAAAGTCAGCAATGGAGAAATCACCAGGATGTTCTTGAAAACAAAAACTCCTGGAGAATTATCAGAAGAAACTTATGCTTCTATTATTGCTATTTTTGACGAAATAGATGCGACTAAATACGGAGGTCAAATTGAAAATTCTGATGTGAATCATTTGGTAAGAGAAGCAGAACAAATTATAAATTCATTTGAATAATGAAAGTCGTTTTTTTATCCATATTGTTTACATTCTCTATCGCCTTCTTGAGCAATAGTAAAGACTCTTTGTTTGTAAAAGGCTTAGATGAAATGTTGGAGGAAAACTATGATGCTGCGCAAAATACCTTCCACAATGATGTATTAAAAAGCCCGTCTTTCTCTTCTTATTACAATTTAGGAGTAGCTTCTGGAGGACTGGAAGAATGGAGTAAAGCAAAGTGGGCTTTTGAATCTGCATTGAAATTTAAACCCTTAAACGGGGACGCACAATTTAATGCAGAATTTGTCACCCAGAAATTGAGCCCGAAATTCAATTGGACACATCCTTACCCTTGGTTTGAAAGGGTAGTACTTGGATTTGGAGCAAATTTATGGCTTTTTGCGGTCATTATCTCCTCTGTTTTCTTAGCAATTTTGGTGTATAGAGTAACGTCTAATCCCGATGCTAAATCTACCTTGAATAAATGGTGTTTGCGTTTACTTGGACCCGCTCTTGTCCTATTCTTGATTTCATTTTATGGTATTTACGCCACAAATAAACATTATACACAAAAGCGTTTTGCGATTGTGAAAGATGATCACACCCCATTTTTTATCTCACCTAATGGAGTAGAAGCTTCAGATAATGTTGATCCAGGAAGTCGATTGAAAATTATAAAATTCTTCAAAGATGATACTTGGGTTCAAGTTAAGTCTGATAGAAACGAATTGCTATGGGCGAAAAGCGATGATTTGTACACTTATTAAAACTCCTCATTCATGTTTTCTTAAATCTGTTAATACGGATTTAACATACCTTTAATTTACCCGAAATACAAAAAATGTTATTCTGACGCACCTTTGCTTTAAATAATTAAAAAAGCAAAAATGAAAAAGAAAACATTAAAAGTTGGAGGGTTACTAATCGTTGCCACGCTTGCATTTACATCAGTGTCGTGTAAAAAAGAAGGGTGTACAGATGCATCAGCAATCAACTATAGCGAAGAAGCAAAAAAAGACGACGGTTCGTGTACATACAGTGATGCCGCTAATGATGAATCCACAATCATCGTTTCAGAAAATATATCATCGAACACCACATGGACAAATGATAAAGTATATGTTTTAAATACACGTGTTGTAGTTACTTCAGGTGCAACTTTAACAATTGAGCCAGGAACAATCATAAAAGGAGAAGTCGGGTCTGGACCGAATGCAACAGCATTGATTATTGCACGAGGTGCGAAGTTAATGGCGGAAGGAACAGTAAGTTCACCAATAATCTTTACAACTATTGCTGATGAAATTCAACCGGGACAAATCAATAGTCCAAACATGGATACAGGATTAGACGGACTTTGGGGAGGTGTAATAGTATTAGGGAATGCACCAATTTCTGCAGATAACCCTTCAGTTCAAATCGAAGGAATTCCACCTTCAGATCAAAATGGATTGTATGGTGGTTCAGATGCAGCTGATAATTCTGGAGTTCTGAAATATATCTCTATTCGTCATGGAGGCGCAAATATCGGAGAAGGAAACGAAATCAACGGATTGACACTTGGTGGTGTTGGAAATGGAACGGTGATCGAAAATATCGAAGTGGTATCCAATCAAGATGACGGTGTTGAATGGTTTGGAGGTACAGTAAATGTACGTAATGTAATTGTGTGGAATGCTGGAGATGATGCAATAGACACAGACCAAGCTTGGAGCGGTACCTTAGATAATTTTGTCGTTATCGCAGGAGAAAGTACAGACCATGCACTTGAAATCGATGGGCCAGAAGGAGCTTTGTTGGGTGCACATACATTGAAAAACGGCTCAATTAAAGGTGCTGAGAACTGTGAGCTTGGAGACTTCAGAGATGGAGCAAGAGCAACCCTTGAAAATTTGTACTTTTTCGGATTCCCAGATCCAGCAGCTGCAGGAAGGGGTGACTTTTCTCTAAGTGGTCAACCTTCTATTGACAACTTCGCAAATGGAATATTGAACTTTTCGAACATAGAGGTAACACTTCCCAATGGAGTAGCATTAACAGATGTGTTCAAGAATGGAACAGATGCTAATGTGACAAATGTGGTGCAAGGAGCCAACACAGTTGGAGCAAGTCTAACACCGTTTATTGGTTGGACACTTTCTGATCAACGTGGAGAATTATCAAACTTCTAAAAATTTCAAATTATCAAACAACCCAAAGGCAATTTGCTTTTGGGATTGTTTTTTTGAACTGTTTTAACATTGAATTTTATGCGAGTACAATTAAAATATATCACATTCGTTTTGGCATTGATTACCTTTCCTGTGTTTGCTCAACAAGGATTTATTGAAGGTGTAATTAGTGATCAAGTAACCGGTGAGTTGATGCCAGGTGCAAGAGTTACGGTAAAAAATCATAAGGTAGGTGCTTATTCTGATTTTGATGGTCAATTTAAAATTTCCATTAACGAAGGAAAGTATGACCTGCAAGTAACATTTATGGGATATGATACATTGATCGTAAAAGAGGTGAATGTTATGGCCAATGAAACCAATGTCTTAGCACCCTTACAAATTGTAGCACAAGTAAGTGATTTTGATGAGGTCGTCATCGCTGCAAGCCGAAAAACCAATACAGAAAATGCTATTCTTTCTTTAAAACAAAAGTCATCCAATATGATTGATGGAATGTCTTCGGCGAAGTTTAAGAAAACAGGAGATTCAGATGCAGGTTCGGCAATGAGAAGAATCCCAGGGGTTTCTTTAAGCGATGGAAAATATATCTTTATTCGCGGAATTGGTGATCGATACAGTAAAACTTTGTTGAATGGACTCGACGTTCCTGGTCTTGATCCAGACAGAAATACTGTTCAGATGGATATTTTTCCAACAAAAATTATCGATAATATTGTGGTTTATAAATCTTCATCTGCAGATTTACCCGCTGATTTTACTGGTGGGTTAATTGACATTAGTTTGAATAATACTCCGTCAGAAAAAACAAGAAGCATTGCTTTAAGCACCTCTTTCAATCCTACATCTCATTTTAAAAGTAATTATTTGACCTACGAGAATGAGGGTGCAGACCTTTTTGCAATGGGAAAAGGAGGAAGAACAATTCCAGCAGAAAACAATATTCCTTTTTTTGCGGAAAGTATAGCAGATCCAGATGGTGAAAAAGCAAGAAGGTACAAAGAAATTTTAGGTGCTTTTGATCCGCAATTAGCAGCAATGGAAGCTACGTCAATGATGGACATTGGAATAGATGCAAATGTTGGAGAGGCATTCAAAAAACAAGCTTTCACCATTGGATATAATTTCAACTTAGCTTATAAAAATGAAACGCAATTCTATGAAAATGCTTTGTTTTCAAGATATGGTTTATCAAGTGAAAGAGAAGTGAATGAAATGGAATTAAGAGAACTACAAACAGGAAGTTATGGAGAAAATAACGTGTTGTTAAGTGGAATGTTGGGCTTGAGTCTAAGCACTTCAAAATCAAAGTTCAATTTAAATTTATTACACTTACAAAATGGGACATCAACGGCGGGGATTTTCGATTATAAAAAAACAGATCAAGGAGCTGTGTTCGAGGGTTTTCAACATAACTTAGAATATGCGCAGCGCTCATTGTCAAATGTTATGCTCTCAGGAAAACACAAGTTCACCAATGAAGATTGGGAGCTCTCATGGGCTTCATCAACATCTTTGTCTTCTATTGATAATCCAGACATTCGTTTCACACGATATGAAGAACGCAATGACGGAAGTTATTCTATTGGTACTGAATCAGGATTTCCAGAGCGTATTTGGAGGGAATTAAATGAATTGAATACTTCTGCGAAAGTAGATTTAACCAAGCAATTTAAATGGTTTGGAAATTCAGCCCAACTGAAAGCGGGAGCAATTCAGAATTATAAAAAACGTGACTTTAATATTCGTTCTTTTTCAATTAATGTGAGAAACGTTGAGTTAACAGGTGACCCCAATGAATTATTTGCCCCTGAAAACTTATGGCCTTACAATGGAGACGTTTCTAAAGGGACAACCTTTGAAACTCCATTTATTCCCGTCAACCCAAATCAATTTGAGTCCTCTGTATTGTCATCAGGTTTGTATGCAATGACTGAAATTTCACCAGTTGAACGCTTGAGGTTAATTGTTGGTTTGAGAACAGAGTTATACAACCAAAGATATACAGGGCAAGACCAAATGGGAACCAATGTCTTAAACAACGATGTGGTTTTGCAAGAATTAGGGTTTTTCCCTTCTGTGAACGCCGTGTTTGCAATCACTGAACAACAAAATATCAGGCTGTCTTATGGAAAAACAACTGCCCGTCCGTCTTTCAAAGAATTGTCTTACTCTGAAATATTAGATCCGATTACAGGAAGAACATTTATTGGTGGATTGTTCAGAGACGCCAATGATGTGTTGGGAATAGAGTATTGGGATGGAAACTTGGTGAGTACCTCCATTCATAATTTCGATTTACGTTGGGAGCTGTTTCATGGAAGAGGACAAACTTTTTCTATAAGTGCCTTCTACAAAATGTTCAATAATCCTATAGAAATTGTTCAGTTTGCATCTCAAGCAGGGGCATTTCAACCCAGAAACGTTGGAGATGGATCTGTGGTCGGTGTTGAGTTTGAAGGCAGACAGTCTTTAGGTTTTATTTCAAATAAATTAAACAATTTCAACTTAGCTGTAAATGTGACTTTAACGCAATCTCAAATTGAATTAAGTGCTACAGAGTTAGAGTCACGTGAAATCAACGCCCGAGAAGGACAAGAAATCCAACCCTATCGAGACATGGCTGGACAGTCACCTTGGATTATCAATAGTGGATTAGAATACACTGGAGAACATGGATTTGGTAAAAACCTACAAGTAGGACTGTACTACAATGTTCAAGGAGAAACCTTGCTATTCTCAGGAATTGCAGACCGGCCTGATATTTACACTGTGCCTTTTCATGGACTAAATATGAATATTTCAAAACGATTCGGAAAAGAGGAGCAATTCAGTATAGGACTGGGAGTAAAGAATATCGCCAACGCCAAAAAAGAAGCCGTGTTTAAATCCTTCGAAGCAGAGGACCAAATGTTTTATTCATTGAAGCAAGGAACGACATTTAATCTAAAGATGAGTATAGAATTTTAAGGTACAAATAGTTCATAGTTTGTAGTTTTCCCCTTGTTAAATTTGATCAGATCACTTTTAATGAGGGTTTTATATTTTTCTTCATCCAAACTGTAAATTAAAGGGAAAACTAAGCGCTAATTTACTTGATAAGTTTCGTGATTTTTAGTTGTTTTGTTATATGACAAAAAAGCGTCTTGCGTTATTAATTCCGACAGAACAAGAGGTTTTAAAATGAGATAAGAACGCAGGGTGAAAAACAACAAACAATGAAAAATATTTTAATTTTAGGTGCAGGATTGTCCGCATCTTCTTTGATACGCTACCTGCTCCAAAATGCTGAGAAGGAACAATGGCATTTGAAAATCGTAGATCAGAACAAAGAAGCTATTGAGAAAAAAATCAATGGTTCTAAACACGCCGAAGCAATGGTTTTTAATGCTTTAGATCCTGCGGAAAGAAGACCGGAAATCGAGAAGGCAGATATCGTAATTAGTATGCTTCCCGCACGGTTCCATGTAGATGTAGCCAAAGATTGTATCGATCTCAAAACAAATTTAATTACACCTTCTTATGTTTCTCCAGAAATGAAAGCTTTAGATAAAGAAGCTAAAGCGGCTGGAATTCTAATCATGAATGAGATTGGAGTAGATCCTGGAATTGATCACATGAGCGCAATGCGTGTAATTGATGAAATTAGAGATGCTGGTGGAGAGATGAAAATATTCGAATCTTTCACAGGTGGATTGGTTGCACCAGAAAGTGATGACAACCCTTGGAACTATAAGTTTACTTGGAATCCGAGAAATGTTGTGTTGGCCGGACAAGGTGGTGCAGCTCAATTTATTCAAGAAGGAATGTACAAATATATTCCTTATACCAAGCTATTTAGACGTACAGAAATTATTGACATTGAAGGGTACGGTCGTTTTGAAGGATATGCCAATAGAAACTCATTAATGTATAGAGAACTTTATGGTTTGGAAGGAATTCCAACGATTTATAGAGGAACCCTCCGTAGGGTTGGATTCTCTAGAGCGTGGGATGTCTTTGTTCAATTAGGTGCAACTGATGATTCTTATACTTTAGAAGGGAGTGAGCACATGACGAATCGTGATTTTATTAACTCATTCTTACCGTATAATCATAGTGATACTGTAGAATTGAAACTGCGTCACTACATGAAAATAGATTTAGATGACTCTCTATGGGACAAATTGGTTTGGTTAGGAATCTTTGATGACACGAAAAAAATCGGCCTTAAGAATGCTACTCCAGCCCAAATGTTGCAGAAAATTCTTGAAGAGAAATGGCAACTCAAACCAAACGATAAGGACATGATTGTGATGTATCATAAGTTTGTTTACAAGTTAAAAGGAGAGCTTAAAGAAATAACTTCCGAAATGGTAAATATTGGAGAAGACCAAGTCTTTACTTCAATGAGCAACACAGTTGGTTTACCTTTGGGGGCTTGTGTTAAGAAAGTACTGAACGGCACAATTGATTTGAAAGGTGTGCATATACCAACCCATAAGGATGTTTACGGTCCAATTCTAAAAGAATTAGAAAATTACGGTATTGTATTCCATGAAAAGCAAATCGATCCACCTCGTTTGTACAACGAAGAGGAAACGTGGAAATAATAATGTTCAAAAAATAAGGATAGCGCTGTGTAAGTATTTATACAGCGCTATTTTTTGTGTGGTATAAATCGATGTAAAATTTTACAGCGACTACAATTAACACATATACAAATTCTGGAATTGTTATGAATTGTGCGAGAACAATCGCCAAACCACCACCAATCAATGAAACATAAAGGGCGTTTCGCCTAGAAAAAATAAGCGTCTTCCAAGAGCTCCTTTGATATTGTCCTGTTTTAATGAACATGGTTTTGTATTGTTGAAAATTCCCGAGAATCACAAAAGGTAAAAGTATATACCCTTGAGGAATTGGAATTCCGGCTTCCTCATAGTGAATAAAGGCATGGATCTGAGCAAAGAAATCAATTTCTGGCACAATATAAAACACAGCAATATGAGCTATAAGAATAACGCAAAGCATTAAAAAAGTATTCATCAATAATCTTCCGTACCTCGTCTGAAAAGGAAAGTTAATTTTCTGAAATTGAATGATTTTATTGACTTTTATGTAGAGAAAAACCTCTGTAGCCACTAAGTCGATAAAGTAAAACAGAAGTATGAAATAAATTCCCCATTCAAAAAAGAAGATTCCCAACAATGGAATAATCGCTTCGCTAATTGCGTTAATTAACCTGAGTCGGTTCATTGCCTAATCTATTTTGTAGTCCCTCAGCTTTTCAACTGCTTCGCGGGCAGGGAGGTAATCTTCATCAATGCTTAGTGCTTCAGCAAATGCTTTAGCCGATTCATATTTTCTGTCTTGCGCGTAATAAGTTTCTCCCAGTTGATACCATGCGTGAATATAATTAGGGTCTGTATCTACTACTTCACGGTAAAAATATACAGCGCTATCTAATTCTTTTTGAAAATGTTGCTTGATGTATGCTTGATTGAAGTTGGCAATGTAGAACTTAGGCTCTAGTTTTAGTATCTTTCTATATTCCGCTAAAGCAGCATCATATTGACCTAAGTCTTGTAGACTTTTAGCTACTCCATAGTTCGCATTGATGTTTTCGGGCTTTAATTCAACCGCGTTTTGATAATATTCCAATGCCAATTGATGTTTTTCCATGCTTGTTAATAGCCATCCAATATTCAAATGGCCCATGAAAAAATCAGGTTCTATTTGAACTGCTGTTTGGTAACTGGATAAGGCCAAATCGTTTTTCTCAAGGGTTTTATAAATCGATCCTTTTAAAACGTAGCCATCTCTATAGCGTTCATTAATTCTCAAAGCATCATTAATGTATTTTATTGCTGTTTTGAAATCTCCTGTTAAAGAATAAGTGTTGGCCAGTTCAACCAAAGATTGTGGGTCATTAGGATTTGTTGACAGAATGTATTGATAATGTCTTTGCGCTCGCTCGATATCAGCGATTGGTGCGTTGGGCTTGTTGATTAATGTCCATGCATAAAGTTGACGTGCTTTTACGTTTGTAGAGTCCAAGCGAAAAGCTTTAGCACCAGCATCAAGGGCGCAGTTGAAATCTAGGTTCTCTTTACACAAATTACCTTTCTCAATCCAAAGGTTGGTTTTTTCTGGAAATTGTTCTAAGCTGTCTGTTAGCTGTTGAAAACGATCTTCAGCTGTGACTTGTTCTCCTTTTTCGAAAAACTGTGTTTCGTTGGTTGTTTCCTCAGTAGTACAAGCTACCATAGAGATAAGAAAAATGTAAAAAATAGTATGTTTAATCATAATGTTCTTTTCTGAATAACAAATGTAAGCATTTCTGTAGGTTTGACGTGTTTAATTTGAACAGAAGCGTACTTAATCACTACGTTTTAATCAATGCCAAAATTATTTACGCACACCACGAAGCATTTCTCTTTTCCCTGGAGGCCCTGGAATTTTCTCCACTTCAAATCCAACACTGATTAAATTTCTTCTGACTTCCCCTTTGGCACAATAGGTTACAAAAACACCATTCGGAGCGGTTGCATCATACATTTTTTGCAAAACTTCTTTTGTCCACATCTCAGGTTGAACCCTAGGACCGAATGCGTCAAAATAGATGAGGTCAAACGTCTTTTTCTCTGGCTTGAAATCATCCATTTTTTGAGCTACTTTCAAAAGATTGAAGTATTCATTTATTGTTGCTCTTTCTCCCCAAGGTATGGTATGCATTAACTCATATTCTTTTCGAACTTCAGCAAAATCTTCCAAACGGGCATAATTTAAAGCGCTAATCTCGTCAGAGGAAACGGGGTAAGCCTCTAAACCGGTGTAATGAACAGTTTTCTTGTCGTTCATACTATTCAATAAAGTCAGGAGGGCATTTAATCCAGAGCCAAAACCAATTTCTAAAACTGAAACGGTAGAATTTTGTATTTCATTCCAACCACTTTTAATAAAAACGTGTTTCGCCTCTTGAAGTGCACCGTGGGTAGAGTGGTAACTTTCGTTCAATTCAGGCAAGTGGATGGTTTTAGACCCATCTTTAGTCTCTATTATTTCTCGCTTCATTGTTTTTTGTTTGTTGTAAAAATAAAGATTGTTTCCATCAAAGACATGTTTTTAATCAACTTACCATGCAAGAATTGCCAAAAGAGAGGTGATGGAAATAAAGATCCACAGTGAGGTTCCTAAAATCATTGGTTTCCATCCTGCAGATTTAATTTTGTCAATCGATAATCCAGCACCAATTAAAAAGAGCGTCAACACCAAAAGGGATTTAGAAACTTGGGTGATTCCTGATGTTACCATCGCTGGAATTGGCAAGTAAGTGTTGAGCACTATTGCAAGAATAAATAGGAAGATAAAATATGGAATACTTACGCTTTTTCCTTTTCCTTTAAACAGAAACACAGAGAGGATTGAAATGGGGATAATCCAAAGAGCTCTCGCTAATTTAACGGTAGTTGCTACTTGGAGAGCCTCATCTCCGTAGGCATGTGCAGCACCTACCACAGAACTGGTGTCGTGAATGGCAATTGCAGACCATAATCCAAATTGATGTTGTGTTAATTCAAGTAAACTACCAAGCAATGGGAAAAGAATTAATGCAATTGAATTCAATAAGAATATTACTCCCAAAGCAATGGAAATATCTTTTTCTGTTGCGCGAATCACAGGTGCTACTGCAGCAATGGCACTACCTCCACAAATGGCTGTTCCTGAAGAAATCAAGTGGCTGGTTTTTCTGTTTGTTTTGAGTATTCTTCCGAGTCCATACCCAACAATCAAGGTGGTAAAAATAGAGAAAACGGTGAGTATAAATCCCTCTTTTCCAGCTGCAACGGTTTCTGTTAAATTCATTCCAAAACCAAGCCCTACTACCGCTATTTTCAATAACCAACTTACTGCTTTTCCGTTGAGATAAAGAAATGGATGTCCGAAAAAATGAGCAAATAAAAAACCGCCAATTAAGGCTGTAGGACTACTGATGAGTCCAGATAAACTGATGATAATGAGAAGCGCAAAAAGGAGCTTGACAAGGAATTGGTTTTGAATGATTTTTTTCATTTTCTCCGTTGGATAACACAATTTACAAAGATTATTTATCGATGTTCAAGTATTACAATTTAATCGTCAAAAAGTTTTTTTGTTTCGTTAATCTAAGATGAATGTCGTATTTTTGAATGTTCAAAACTAATGCAGCTTTTGAAATTGGAAGAGGCTAAATAAAGGTGCTATTCGAGCTTAGCGACCGATAAAAGTTATCCACTAATTTTGAGTTTTACACATTCTGAAAAGATGACGGCTTTTATCACCGATTATCGTTTTGGATTTGGATATATTTGTAACATGGAGAAGGAAGATAGAAAAGAAGGGAAATTTGCAGTTAGCAGAAGTAATCGTGGTGGGAAAAGTCCAATGGACGTTGGTCGTATACCACCTCAAGCTACTGATTTAGAGCAAGCTGTTCTTGGGGCAATGATGATTGATGGTACAGCGATGAATAACGTGATTGATATTCTCCGTACTAAAGAAGCTTTCTACGACCCAAAACATCAGGCTATTTTTGAAGCCATGGCTGAGCTGTATAATACCACGACTCCAATTGACTTGCTAACAGTAACGGAACAACTTCGTAAACTGGGAAGTTTAGAACTAGCAGGAGGAGCTTACTACCTCTCAACATTGACCAACAAAGTGGCTTCTGCAGCCCATGTTGAACACCACAGTAGAATTATTATTGAAAAGTATATTCAACGTGAAATAATTGGGATTTCTAGCGAGATTCTAAAAGAAGCATACGACGAAACCAAAGACGTATTTAGTGTACTTTCAAAAGCGGAAGAAGACTTGTTTGCCATTGCTCAAAACAATATGAAGAAGAGCTATGACACTATGCAGACAGCGATGAAAGGCGCCATTGAGGAAATAGAAAGCGCACGTGGAAATAAAGATGGTGTTTCCGGAATTCCAACAGGGTTCAAAGCATTAGACCGTGTTACTTCAGGATGGCAGCGTTCGGACATGATTGTTATTGCGGCACGTCCTGCAATGGGAAAAACAGCCTTCGTTTTGTCTATGGCAAGAAATACTGCGGTTGATTATAACATGGGAGTCGCGATTTTCTCTCTGGAGATGTCAAGTGTACAGCTTGTTAAACGTTTGATTTCTTCTGAGGCGCAAATTGATGCTGAAAAATTAAGAAAAGGAAATATTGAGGATCATGAATTTCAGATGATTCACTCTAAAATTGGTCGACTTTCCAAAGCACCTATATTTATTGATGATACACCTGGGATTTCAATTTTCGAATTGCGTGCCAAGTGCCGTCGAATGAAGCAAAAACACAATATTGAAGTGGTGATTATTGACTATCTTCAGTTAATGACAGCAGGAACCAATAAGGGGGGAGGAAACCGTGAGCAAGAGATTTCGCAAATTTCTCGTTCGATTAAAGAAATTGCTAAAGAATTAAATATTCCTGTGATTGCCTTGTCTCAATTAAGCCGTTCCGTTGAACAGCGTGGAGGAGATAAAAGACCGATTCTTTCGGATTTGAGGGAGTCTGGAGCTATTGAGCAGGATGCTGATATCGTTTCTTTCATTTATCGTGCTGAGTATTATGGGTTGTTGGAAGACGAGCAAGGTCCAACACAAGGAATGGGAGATATTATTATTGCAAAACACCGTAACGGTTCAACAGATACAGTGCGATTGAAATTCGTTGGTAAATTCGCCAAGTTCGACAACGTTGAATCATTCGGAATGGATGATGATATTCCACAACCGGGCGCCTTGCCTGTAGGTCATGATTTTGACTCCACAGAAGTCGAAAACAGAATGGTGATTTCTAGTCGTATGGATGACATTGACGATGACGACTTCGATATCTCACACAATGATGTTGATGATGCACCGTTTTAATTGTGGAGTCATAAAATTTTATTACTTTACTTAAAACGAATTATTTATGCGTTATATTTTTACCCTAATATTTGCCTTCTTTTTGTCCGTGCAATTAAACGCAGCACAAATTATTGTGCCAATGGATAAAAGTCAAACCAATCATTTAAAAGCCTACGGTATTGCCTATTATGCTTTAGAAAATGGGGTGACTTTAGAATGGCTATTGAATCATAGAGGAGGGTCTTTCTTAATGCCCCATCTTGTTGCGCTTGAAAACGAACTGGTAATCCGTGGCGTGAGCTATGAAATCATTGCAGATGGTCAAGCCAATAACATTAAAAGAAACATTGCTTCACCTGAAGTTAATGAGGAAGTGGTGCAATTAGAAGTAGCTCCTAAAATAGCAGTTTACACACCTGGAGGAAAGCAACCCTGGGATGATGCAGTAACCCTAGTGATGGAATATGCAGAAATTCCTTACGATAAGGTTTATGACAGTACTGTTATCGCGGGAGGATTAAAAGACTATGATTGGTTGCACCTGCACCATGAAGATTTCACCGGTCAATATGGTAAGTTTTATGCTGCATATAGAAACGCCCCATGGTACAGAGAACAGGTAGCAAAATTGGAAGCAAGTGCTAAAAGCATGGGCTTTAGTAAAGTCTCTGACATGAAATTGGCGGTGGCAACAGCGATTAAAAACTATGTTTTTGTTGGAGGTTTTCTCTTTACCATGTGTAGTGGGACAGACAGTTTTGATATTGCTCTAGCTGCACATCAAACCGATATCGTTGAGCATATGTTTGATGGAGACGGAATGGATCCTAATTACCGTTCGAAATTAGATTTTGATAATGGATTGGCATTTGAAAATTATGAAATCATCGAAAACCCTTTGGAATACGAGTACTCCACAATTGACGGAACCAATAGACACAGAAGGGTTTCAGAAAAAGACGATATTTTCACCTTGTTCGAATTTTCTGCAAAATGGGATGTTGTGCCAACAATGTTGACTCAAAACCACACCCAAATCATTAAAAACTTCTATGGACAAACTACAGATTTTGTAAAAGAATACGTTAAACCGTCTGTGACAATTATGGGCGAATCAAAAGCTTTGGAAACAGTAAAGTATATTCATGGTGAGTTGGGGAATGGAACATGGACTTTCTATGGTGGTCATGACCCTGAAGATTATCAACATAGAGTAGGGGATCCTCATACAGATTTGAGTTTACATCCAAATTCCCCTGGTTATCGGCTAATTCTTAACAATGTCCTTTTTCCCGCTGCGAAGAAGAAAAAACGTAAAACTTAAGCACGTTGAATTTATTTTTCAAAAAAGAATATCGACTAGGAATAATTCTTACACTCGTTTTCGGAATGTTTCTGTTTTATGTTGATCAAACTTCAGAACAAATTGTTGCTTATTATACAGATACGGCATTTCAATATGTGCAGCCTGCATTTTTGAAATTAATGTATTTGGTTTTACTCGTGGTCACTTTTGCTATGTTGTTGACACTAAATAAAAGTGAAAACACAAGTTCAGAAGGAAAAGGTCAGGCTTTTAATGCTTTTGTTATCGCTAGCGTGTTGGCCTTTTTTCCGGGTTGGATTATTCATTTGTATTATATTGTTCAAACCATTGAAACCAAAGCTAGTTTTATGCAGTTAGAGGACCAGTTTTGGATTTATCATTGCGCTGACTTGACTTTAGTGATAGGTTTTGCACTTGCAGGGCTTTTAAAGTTGAGACCTGCGATACATTCATGGTAGTTATGAATGATGAATTCAAAAAATTCAACCTTCATCCTTCATCATTAAAAAAGCTTTTTTTTCGACGGTGTCACCACAAAATCTTTAAGGTATTTTGGTTCAAAATAAGCCACATCTTCAAAGGCTTCATTTTTGAATTTTTCGAATGCTATTTCTACCTGTCCTGCTGCGCTAGAAACAATAGATTCATCAAAAACAAGATTACGGTTTTGCCATAATTCTTTTACTTTTCCAGCTCCATCACCACAAACAATGAAAGGTAGGAACTCTTGATAAGAATCTGCTACTAAAACATCGGCAGCAAGTGCTTTGATAATGTTTAAATCCTTATCGAAAATAGTAGAAAAAACCTCCATTCTACGGGCATCAATCATGGCGCAAATCGATGAGTTTGGATGTTTTTTTTGTGCCAAACAAGCGATGCTTTCCAGGGTGTTCACAGCGATCATTGGGACCTTTAATGCGTAGCACAAGCCTTTTGCTGTAGATACACCGATGCGCAATCCTGTGTAGGAGCCAGGGCCACTGGTAACAACGATTGCAGATAGTTCTGGAAGCTTCCAGTTGTTCGTTTTGATGATCTTTTCGATGAAAACTGTTAGACGTTCAGAATGAATATAAGCGTCTGAACTTTCCTCCAGTAAATCGACTAATTTCCCGTTTTCTGAAAGTGCAACAGAACACACTTTTGTAGATGTTTCTATGTGAAGAAGTTTTGCCATATCATTCAATTCGTTTTGCAAGAATACAATTTTATTCATTAATCACATTTAATTATGACAAAATTTGGAGGGTTTTGATGAAGTATTACTATTTTTGGAAGTTCTAAATAAGAAAAAATTCGAACATGTCATATTTATTTACATCCGAGTCAGTATCGGAAGGACACCCAGATAAAGTTGCGGACCAAATTTCTGACAACTTAATAGATCACTTTTTAGCCTTTGATAGAAATTCAAAAGTTGCCTGTGAGACACTAGTCACAACTGGATTAGTTGTTTTGGCAGGAGAGGTGAATTCAAGCATTTACTTAGATGTTCAAAAGATTGCTCGTGATACCATCGAGAAAATTGGATACACGAAAAGTGAATATCAATTTGATGCAAAATCATGTGGAGTAATTTCTGCGATTCACGAACAGTCACCTGATATTAATCGTGGAGTTGAGCGTGAAAATCCAGAAGATCAAGGAGCAGGTGACCAAGGAATGATGTTTGGTTACGCAACCAACGAAACAGAAGATTATATGCCATTGGCACTTGATTTATCTCACCGTTTGTTGATGGAACTTGCCGAGTTAAGAAGAGAAGAAAAAGAAATTACTTACTTACGTCCAGATGCAAAAGCACAGGTAACAATTGAGTATAGTGATGACAATAAGCCACAAAGGATCGACACGATTGTTCTTTCAACGCAACACGATGAGTTTGATACAGACGAGAAAGTTATGTTGGATAAAATTAAGAAAGACATCAAAGAAATCTTAATTCCACGTGTGATAGAAAAATTAAACAATCCTAAAGTTGAGGAGCTATTCAAAGGTGAAATTACTTACCACATTAACCCAACAGGGAAATTTGTGATCGGTGGACCTCACGGAGATTCTGGATTAACAGGAAGAAAAATCATTGTAGATACTTACGGAGGTAAAGGTGGACACGGTGGTGGTGCATTCTCAGGAAAAGACCCTTCAAAAGTTGACCGTTCTGGAGCTTATGCAACGCGTCATATTGCAAAGAATCTTGTCGCTGCAGGATTGTGTGACGAAGTACTTGTTCAGGTTTCTTATGCAATTGGAGTTGCAGAACCAATGGGACTTTATGTAAACACTTACGGAACAGCAAAGGTTGACATGACAGATGGAGCTATTGCACGTGAGATTTCTAAGTTGTTCGATATGCGCCCAGCTGCTATTGAAAACCGATTGAAACTAAGAAATCCAATTTATGGACCAGCAGCAGCTTATGGTCACATGGGAAGAAAACCAGAAACGAAAACTGTAACTTTCGAAAACGGTGGAAGAAAAGAAACAATGGAAGTTGAATTCTTCACGTGGGAAAAGTTAGACTATGTAGATAAAATTAAGAAAGCATTTAATTTGTAATCTGAATCTTATATCATATTGATAAAGGTCGGCATGAGTGTCGGCCTTTTTTGTTTTTATAGATGTTTGAATATCACGGAAGATTTAGTTGATTATTTAATGTTAGATTTACTTGGGTTTTATCATGGAAATCTTGGGGAAGTTTGGAGCTTTAAGAAAGCTTTCTTTTTTCGCAATAAATTGTCTTATATTTGCAATACCCTCATATATTAGGTTTTAAAGTCACATTATGAAAGCAAAAGATATTTACATTATACATCCAGAAAACGAAGAACAGGCAAACGCCTTAAAAGCTTTTGTAAAAGCGCTGAAAATGAAATTTGAAGTAGCAAAAGATAAACCCTATAATCCTGAGTTTGTCAAAAAGATAAAACGCAGTAAACTTCAGCATACCCAAGGAAAAGACAAGGTGATCAAGACCGAAGATTTATGGAAGTAAGTTATACACCTGACGCTTTAAAAGACCGTGACTTTTGGAAAAAATCTGGTAACAAATCTATTCTTAAAAAAATCACTGCTCTTGTTGAAGCAATTGAAGATAATCCATTTGAAGGTATCGGAAAACCCGAACAACTTAAACATGAGTTTTCTGGTTACTGGTCAAGAAGGATCAACAAAAGAATTTACTTTCCATGAGTAACCTTTAATATCCTACAATCACTCTTTTGAATCTCAATATAAGCTACTCCAGATAAAGCAAGTTCATTTTGAGTGCCGGTAACAACCCAAACACTATCTCTTATTAACTCAACATTAAATGGTTTTTGTTTAATTATTTCCTTTCCATAAATTGGTATTAAAATACTTTCAGCTATCTTTCTCGCCGTCAACTCATTTGGCACAAAGCCTTGAGACGGAATCCATTGTTTCTTATCCCTTTTACTTAAGGGGGAATCTACTAAGGATAATATCATAAATATTAAAACTAAAATAATAGCGTATTTACTTATTTTTTTAATCATTTTAATTTGTCACTTTAATAGTCTGTCCGGCAGAAATCTTGTTAACGTCAGAAATACTGTTTTCCTCCCGCTACCGCGAGATTACCTTCGGTGCTACTCCGTGGTTCATCTCGTGGTTGACTGAAGCTCAACTATTATCTTCTAAAAATACAAATATTTTACAATCTAAGCACTAGTTTTCTAGTCGGAGACTTTTTTTGTGTGGGTTACTGGGTGGATGTGTGGAGAGTTAAGGCCAGGAGAAGTTGGGGTGAAATTCGTGGCGGCTGGGGGATTGAGACCCAAGGCCACGAGAAGCTGCGCTAAATCTTGGGGCAGCTTGGGGCTAAATCTCGGTTTTATCATGGAAATCTTGGGGGATACCAGCAGGTATGACATAGCTTCAAAAGCAATAAACTAAGAGGCGATAACTGTTACAATCAAATCATCTAA
>NZ_JBLWVE010000014.1:0-97319 GCF_048268645.1 Brumimicrobium sp.
ACATTCATTTGTGTGAGGTTTTTTTGTTTTATGCTATTTGCTCCCATTGGGAGAGCACCGTAAATTTAAATCTTCGATTTATAAATTTTCGAATGTCTACGAAGGTTTACAAAACAGCGTTTTGAACCTTCGGGATAAGACGTAAGCCACTTTTAGATTTTCTTTTACGCCTTTATTTTATGGGCTGTATAGCTTAATTAATTATGTTTGCTTTTATGAATAAAAAACTTGGATTAACATACGTAGCAACCGGTTCTATTAGCTATGGGATTCTTGCTACTGTTGTTAAATATGCAAATAGTCAAGGTGCTGGAACTGCATTACTTACTTTTGCTCAGTATGTTTTTGCAGCATTAATCTTAACTATTCTTGCTTGGAAGGTTACCAATACAAGAAATTTTAAAGAAAATCATGAGTTGCCTTCTAGCAAATTAAAGAGAAAATTAATGGCATATGGGACAACTTTGGGTTTTTCAAGTAGTTTCTATTACATGACCATTCAATATGTTCCTGTTTCGGTTGGGATTATTTTATTGATGCAAGCCATTTGGATGGGAGTTGTAATTGACTTAATTACCACAAAAGGAAAAAATAGTAGCTTAAAAATAATTGGAGCTTTAGTCGCCATAATCGGAACTTTATTAGCGGCTAAAGTTTTTGAGAATTCAATCTCATTCCATCCTCTTGGAATTGCCTTTGGATTATTGGCGGCTATTAGTTTTACTTCTTTTATGTATTTTTCAAATAGACTAGATCATCAGACCCATGTGATTATTAAAAGCAAGTACCTCGTTTATGGTGGCTTTGTAATTGTTCTTTTATTTTGGAACTTTCATATTCTGCACGAATTTACCTTGAAAGATATGTTCAAATGGGGAGTCTTCCTAGCTATTTTTGGCTCTATAATACCACCTGTATTCTTTTCTCAAGGAATGCCATCAATAGGAACAGGCTTAGGAAGTATTGTTTCAAGTATTGAAATTCCATTCTCAGTGTTAAGTGCGGCGGTAATCCTAAATGAGGATGTTTCAATATTGCAATGGGTAGGAATTGCAATTATTCTTTTTGCCGTGGTTTTAATCAATTTTCGGAAAGAAAAAATCATTCATTAGTATTTTAGATTATCATAAGATTTAATTTATATCTTTGGCAATAAACATAGGGGGTGCTTAATTAATATTAGGCTGAGATTATACCCAACCTGATCTGGATAATGCCAGCGTAGGTAGTAAAGGCTTTTAATTTCGATTAAAGCATTCCCTGTATAATATTAATTTATCAAGGACTGTTTTAGTTATGAAAGCTACAAATCCAATTACATTAGAAGAAGAAAAGTTTGATCTAGTAACCCAAGATCTTCAAAAATGGCAAGGCCGTGAAGAATGGTTCTTTAATCGTGAGCATACAGATACTTATGAGCAATGGTACGAAGGTCGCTATAAACGTGCTGAAGTCTGGCAGAAAAAAGTAATAGGTGGGCTCGTTAAAAAAGATGATAGGGTAAAAACCTTACTCGAATTTGGATGTGGAACCACTAGGTTTACTCGTTGGTGGCATGAAATAGGCATAGAAGCCAGTGGTGGTGATATTTCTCCTTTTATGTTAAGCCAAGGAGTGCATTTGTTTCATGGAGACCTGGTGTTAGCAGATTCACATCACATGCCTTTTAAGGAGAATACTTTTGATGTTTTAGCTTTCATTACCACATTTGAATACTACAAAGATCCTGTACAAGTGATAAGAGAAGCGGCTCGTGTTGGAAAACATGGAATCGTATTTGGAATGATGAATCGTAACTCACCGAAAGTACTACGCCGAAGAACTCAAGAAATATTTGGTAAAAATCCATTTTACCTAACGGCAAATTTTTATTCTCCTAAATCTTTAATTAAAGTAATTGAAAAAGCTTTAGAAGGAAGGTCTTATGAGATTGAGTGGACAACTACGGGCTTACCAAAATGGTTCCCAGTACAAAAGTGGGATCAACCTTACGGAGACTTCTTTGGATTATATGTAAAGCTAAATGATAGTTTCTAATGGGGTTCGATCAATTATCTGGAAAAGTTACCGCTTCTTCTTTTAAAGAAGTTTTATTGCCTCAATTAGGTAGTAAAAGAAAAGAGGTTATAGTTGGTCCACAATATGGTGTTGACAATTCTATAATAGATATAGGAAACAATATTGGGATGGCTGTTTCGAGCGATCCGCTTTCTTTAATCCCTAATATTGGTCCGAAAGCTTCAGCATGGTTGTCTGTACATTTATTGGCGAATGATATTGCAACTTCTGGTTTTGCACCAAAATACGGACAGTTTGTCTTAAATCTTCCCGCTGAGACTAGCCTATCTATATTTGAAGAATATTGGCGTTATGTTCATCTGTTCTGTAAACAAATCGGTGTTGCCATTACTGGGGGACATACTTGCAGGATGGGAGGTAAAGACACTGTGATTTCAGGTGGTGGAACAATGTTTACTACTGCACCTCTAAATGAGATTATTTCTAGTCATGGAGCGGAGCCTGGAGACGTGATTATAGTTACCAAAGAAACAGCGCTAAACTCATCTTCTATTCTAGCAATGAGTTTTCCTGAAACCATAAAGAATAATCTGGGGAACGTTGTATTTCAGAAAGCTTGTGATAACTTTTATGAAACCTCCTCACTTAAAGAAGCATTGTTGGCAGCAGAGTATTTAGAAAAAAATACAGAGTTAAAAGCAATGCATGATGTCACAGAAGGAGGCGTATTAGGTGCTATTTATGAAATGGCTTGTGCTTCTGAAACTGGGTTTTTAGTTTATAACAATAGTTTGCCTACAGGAGAAGCACAAATGCAAATTATGGATTTGTTTGAAATAGATCATCGTTTTTGTATTGGAGCAGGTGCGATGATTATGGCAGTGAAGAAGGGGAAGGAAAATGACTTAATTGAATATTTAGCTAAACATAACATTAAGGCTACTGCAGTTGGAGAGATGATTTTGAAAAATAAAGGCTTTCGATTGGTAGAAAATGGAATTGAAAAAGATTTTCAATTTGATGGTGTCGATCCTTATTGGAAAGCTTATTTCAATGCTGTTAAAAATAATTTAAAATAAAACCATGAAGAAAATTGACGGAGGATTATACCTTGTCTTAGACCCTTCTAAAGAAAAAACGATGCTGTTGAATCAATTATCAGCGGCTCTTAATGGAGGTGTTAAAGTGTTGCAAATCTGGAACAATTGGAGACGTGGAATGCTACAAGATGATAAGGTTTTGTTGATTAACGAAATCATTAAACTAGCGAAGCACTTCAGTGTTCCTGTTTTAATTAATGAAGAATGGGAATTACTAAAACATACTGAATTGAATGGAGCTCACTTTGATTCTGTTCCGACTTCATTGGACCAAATTAAAAGAGATGTTGGTCGAGACATCAGTATAGGAATCACGTGTGGTAATAATATAGAATTGGTAAAATGGGCCGACGATCACAAAGTTGATTATATTTCTTTCTGTTCAATTTATCCATCCAAGTCTGCAGGAAGCTGCGAAATTGTTTCCCCTGTTACTATTCAAAAAGCCAATGAGCTTACCAATATTCCGATTTTTGTTTCTGGAGGAATTACACCAGAAAATCTATTACAACTTGAAGGTCTCGGAGTAGATGGCGTTGCGGTAATCTCAGGAATATTAGAGTCTAAAACACCTAAGAAATCAAGCTTTGCATACATACAATCATTAAATAAAATTTAAAATGAAACTATCATTATTAGAAAAATTATGTTGTCCACAGGACAAAAATGAACTTGAACTTAAAATATTTAAGCAAGTAGAAGATGAAATTATAGAAGGAATATTTACTTGTCCAGATTGTAAAAGGTATTACCCAATCGTCTATGGAATTCCAATTATGACTCCGGATGAATATAGACAAAAAGAGCTCGAGACTCCTTTGTTAAATCGATGGGGACTCCAACTACAAGAAAAAGAAGAACGTTTTATCTTATTAAATAAGTAAGGTTTTTTACCATTGGTAATGCTCACTGCGTTAATTTTCAGAACTAAAGATTTTAGTTAATACATGTTTTATCCTATTTTTTTAATAGATATATGGTAACCGGCTAGTTTACAGGAGTTAATATGTGGTTGTAGGTGTAGATTATTTTTCTATATTTATCCCCATTAATAAATAATCACCAGTCTTATCCCTAAATCACAAAAAAACAATTATTAAAACATGGTTTATGAAAAAACGTTTATTTAATTTTAAAAGTCTGTTGCTTATTATAGCTACAGGACTGTTAAGTATGAGCACGTTTGCACAAATGCAAATTGACAACTCTGATTTTGAGCAGTGGGACGATGTAGGAAGTACAGATGAGGAACCAGTAAATTGGAACTCGTTTATGACTGCGAATTGTCACTTGAGTTGGCAATGTGGTATTGCCCAAGACCAACAAATTGAAAGAACAACTGACGCTCATTCTGGAACTTATGCTGCCAGAATTTGGAGTAGAAGTGTTTTTGGAGTTGTAGCCAATGGAAATATGACTATAGGTCGCATAAATATGGGGAGTTCTACAGCAACAGATGATAGTAACTTTAATTATACGAATACAACAGATCCTGATTTTAATCAGGCTTTAACAGGTAAACCTGATAGTCTTGTCGTATGGGTGAAATACAATCCTGTTCAAGCGACAAGCCTAGCTAGAATATCAGCTACAATTCATGATAATTTTAATTATCGCGACCCAGAAGACGCTGTTGCTTCACCGCATAAAGTAGCACAAGCAATCTTAAATTATGGTTCAACAAATAACCAATGGTCTCGAATTTCTATTCCATTTGATTACGCAGGTCCTGCCACAACTCCAGCATTCATTTTGATTACATTCACCACCAGTTCTATCGCAGGAGGTGGAAGCGCAAATGATGAAGTGTTTATCGATGATCTAGAATTAATTTACAATGCAAACGAAGTTGAAATCGCACCTATTGCAGTCCAAAACTTATTTGTTAATGAATCTGGAAACGTATTGACTGCAACTGAAACTCCAAATGCAGCAAGTTCTGTTACTGCGAGACAATGGAAGTCTTCAACTACTGCAGGAGGACCTTATACTGCTATTGCTGGTGAAACAGGTACTACTTATACGCCAAGTTTTTCAACAGCTGGTACTTATTATGTAGTTTGTGAAACTGATTTTGATGGTGATGTTGTGGTTTCGAATGAAGTTCAGGTGATTGTTGATGCGTACACAGCTTCGATTGCTCCTGTGGCTGTTCAGAATTTAATTGAAAATCAAAATGGTTCTATTTTGACAGTAACTGAAAACGCAACTGCAGATTCAAGACAATGGAAGTATGCTACCACTGCTGGAGGTCCTTATATTGATATTACTGGCGAAACAGCAACAACATACACACCATTATTTCCAACAGCAGGTACATATTACGTGGTTTGTGAATCTGTTTTAGCAGGAACAAATATAATTTCAAATGAAGTTCAAATCAATGTTGTTGAATTCACAGCAAGTATTACTCCTGCTGCTGTTCAGAATCTTGTAGAAAATCAAACAGGTTCGACCTTAACAGTTACTGAGAGCCAGCCTGCGGATTCAAGACAATGGAAGTACGCTTCAACTTCAGGAGGACCTTATACAAATGATATTGCGGGGCAAACAGCAACAACATACACCCCTCAATTTTCAACTGCAGGCACTTATTTTGTTGTTTGTGAATCAAGTTTAGCAGGTAGCACAGTTGTTTCTAATGAAGTTGAGATTAATGTAACTACTCCAACCTCAAACGTAGTTTCAATTGCCCCTTCGTTAACGCAAACGCTTATTGAAAATCAAAGTGGTATAGCATTAACAGCAAACGAAATTCCTGCTGCTGCAAATTCTAGAGAATGGATGTACAGCACAACTTCAGGTTCTGGGTACACTTCTTTTGCACCTTCAGAAACTGCAGTGAATTATACACCGATGTTTGCGAACGTAGGTGTTTACTATGTAGTTTGTGTTTCTGATTTTGGAAATGGTGATATCGTAACTTCGGCTGAAGTGGTAATCAACGTTGTCGAGTTTACGAATTCTATTGACCCTTCTGCTGATCAAACAATAGATCAAGAGGAGTCAGGAAATGTGTTGACTGTTACAGAAACGCCAGCTGCTGATGCTAGAGAATGGATGTTCAGTACAACTTCAGGTTCTGGTTATGCTTCATTTACAACTCCAGAAACAGGTTCAACTTATATTCCTTACTTTGAAACTCCTGGTACATACTATGTTGTTTGTGAATCTGAAATTGACGGCTTTACTACACTTTCAAATGAAGTGAAGATTACCGTTGAGTCTACAGCTGGAGTTTCTGATGCAGAATTGCAAACATTCTCAGTATACGCTGTTGGTCAAAACATAATTGTTGACTTATCAGATGTAGAAATTAAGGATGCTTCAATTCAGGTTTTGAATGCACAAGGACGAGTTGTAGCAAAAGAACAACTTAGAAGCAATGTGTTGAACTCAGTTCAGCTTTCTGTTCCACAAGGAATTTATTTCTATTCAATTCACAGTGGATTAAATCACTACACAGGTAAGGTTTATATTAAAAACTAAACCCTGTAAAATGGAGATAGGCCTTCTGTAGAAATACAGAAGGCTTTTTTATTTAAAAAAAAATATTGGGAATGGGCTAAATTTGTAGCGTTCGCCTATTTATATCCATTCTAAATTACTATCTTTGCCACTCAAAATATCAACAAAAATGAAGAAAGTACTCGTAACTATAGTTGCTTTTGCATTATTTACCGCATGTGGAGATAATAGCACTAAAGAAGTTAAAGAAACAGAAACTGGACAAGTTGTAAACGTTTATACGCATCGTCATTATGAGCCAGACCAGAATATTTTCAAGATGTTCGAAGAACAGACAGGAATCAAAGTGAAGGTCATCAATGCAAGTGCAGACGAGTTAATTCAGAAAATGAAGATGGAGGGGAAGCAATCTCCTGCAGATGTATTGATTACTGTTGATGCTGGTCGATTAAGCAGAGCAAAAGAACAAGGTCTCCTTCAAAGTATCCAATCGGAGGTGTTAGAAAATGCAATACCTTCTCATTTACAAGATGTAGACAACCAATGGTTTGGATTGACGAAACGAGCGAGGATTATTGCTTATGCAAAAGACAGAGTAAAACCGGAAGAATTGACTAGTTACGAAGACCTTGTGTCTGAGCGTTGGAAAGGGAAAATCTTGGTCAGATCATCTTCAAATATTTATAACCAATCCCTAATGGCTTCTATCATTGCAAACGACGGAGAAGAAGGTGCGAAAAAATGGGCAGAAGGCATAGTTGCTAATATGGCACGCTCTCCAAAAGGATCAGATAGAGACCAGGTGAAGGCAGTTGTTGCAGGAGAAGGTGATATTGCTATTGTAAACTCTTATTACATTGGTAAAATGTTGAACTCTCCAGATGCTGAAGAAGTTGCCACAGCGCAAAAAATCGGAATCTTCTTTCCGAATCAAGAGGGTAGGGGAACACATATTAATGTGAGTGGAGCAGGTGTGGCCAAATATGCCCCGAATAAAGAAAATGCAATTCGTTTCATTGAATTTTTAATAAGTGAAGAAGCACAAACTGTATTTACCAATGCTAACTTTGAATATCCAATTTTAGAAAGCGTTGAGCCTGTTGAAGACATTAAGGTTTGGGGTGATTTTAAAGAAGATGACTTAGAATTGAACAAACTAGGAGAAAATAATAAAAAAGCAGTTTTGATTTTTGATGAAACAGGTTGGAAGTAACAAAGAGACCTTTTCCTTAAAATCAAGGCTAAAGAGATTAAAAAGAGACAGTAACAGATGGTCAATTTTCACATTGATCATCGTTCTGTTTTTAGCGCTTCCCATTATCTTTATTGGTGTAGAATTGTTCTCTGGTCCTGGTGAAACATGGAACCATATTGTTCAGCATTTATTGCCTGAATATATCTGGAATTCCCTCTATCTTGTTGTTTTTTGTAGTGTACTGGTACTCCTTTTCGGAGTTTCTTCAGCTTGGTTAGTTTCTAGGTTTGAGTTTCCTTTCCGTAAACAATTGGAATGGTTGCTTATTCTTCCTTTAGCTATCCCATCTTATATTGTTGGTTATGCTTATGCAGGAATGTTTGATTATGGTGGTAGCTTAGATTTGTTTTTTAGAGCAATGAACTTCGACTTTATTCGTATTGATATTATGAATAGAGCGGGACTCGCATTTGTTTTGAGTATCTCTTTATTCCCCTATGTGTATGTAAGTGCGAGGGCATTTTTCCTTAATCAAGCCAATAATCTTCTAGAAGCTTCTAAAATGTTAGGCGTAGGAGAGCGTAAGACATTCTTTAAATTAATGTTGCCGTTGGCTAGACCAGCCATAGTTGCAGGTTTGGTTTTGGTGTTGATGGAAGTACTGAATGATTATGGAGCTGCCAGTTATTATGGCGTGAATACTTTTACGACAGGAATATTTAGATCTTGGTTTTCTTTAGAAGAACCTGAAACTGCAGTTTACCTTTCAGCCCTGTTAATCATCATTATTTTTGCCTTAATTCTGTTCGAAAAATGGCAAGTGAGAAAAGTAAAATTCACTTCGTCCAAAACAAACAATACACACATCCAACGCAAGGAAACAAAAAAGTCTATTCAGTGGGTAATTTTTTCTGTCGTTTTTCTTCCTGTCCTTTTGGGCTTTGTTTTACCCGTAGGTCAGTTAATTTATTGGGCTTTTATCACCGCTTCAACAGTTTTTGACTTAGAGTTTATTTTAATTTCCTTGCAAAGTTTCGGCATTGCAATTGTCTCTGCTCTAATCACTGTGTTTTTTGCATTGCTTTTAATCTACTTTTCTAAATGGAGTGCTTTAAGATTCATTAAGAACATTGCCCGTATTGGTGTTTTAGGATATGCTATTCCAGGTGCTGTAATTGCAATAGGTATTATGATTCCAACCATTGCTTTAGACAAATGGTTAATCGATGTATTGGCTCAATTTGGAATAGATTCGGGGTTGATTATCAATGGAACCCTAATCGCTTTGTTCTATGCTTACGCTGTTCGGTTTTTAGCGGTTGCATATAATCCTATCGACTCAACAGCTTTGAAGGTGGATAATTCTATTCCTGATTCCTCAAAAGTGCTTGGTGTTGGAAATTTAAAGACATTTTTTAAAATTGAATTTCCATTAATTAAAACAGGTGTGTTTAGTGCAGTTATTTTAGTTTTTATCGACGTAATGAAAGAATTGCCCTTGACTTTAATTTTAAAACCATATCATATCGATACATTGGCCGTTAAGGCTTTCGAATATGCCAGTGATGAAATGGTGATGGAGGCTTCAATCCCATCTCTTTTTATTATCTTTACTGCAATGATACCCGTGATATTTTTAAATAAATTATTGATTAAAAAATAACAATGCTAGCAATTAAGTCTCTTTCTAAAAGTTTTGATAAAGGTAAGAATTACGCTTTAGAAGATGTAAGCTTTGATTTAAAGGCAGGGGACGTTTGTGCCATTGTAGGAGAGAGTGGAAGCGGTAAAACAACATTGGTGCGATTAATTGCTGGGTTAGAAAGACCTGACCATGGTAGTATTGTTTTAGAAGATAAAGTAATCGCCTCAGTCGATAAATTTGTTCAACCAGAAAAAAGAAAAATCGGATTGGTTTTTCAAGAATACGCCCTATTCCCTCATTTAACCATATTTGATAACATCTTATATGGGATATCAAAAATGAAAAACAAAAAGGCCAGGGTGCAAGAAATGCTCGATTTGGTTGGATTGAGTGATATGGGAAAGCGTTATCCACACCAACTATCTGGTGGTCAACAACAACGTGTTGCATTGGCAAGAGCATTGGCGCCAAAACCATCTTTGCTTATTCTTGACGAACCATTTAGTAACTTAGATTCTATGTTGCGCACCCAATTGCGTAATGAAGTTTTTGATATCATTAAAAAAACTGGTGTCACAGTATTATTTGTTACCCATGATACTCAAGACGCACTTTCTGTGGCGGATGAAATCTTGATCCTTCAAAAAGGGAAAGTTGTACAAAAAGATGCGGCGGCAAACCTTTATGTCAAGCCCAATAATTTATATGTCGCTTCTTTATTTGGCGATACGGTGCAAATCAATAAGAATTTGCAAACAGCTTTCCACTGCCCTTTAAAAGAAGATTGTTGTCATGCCATTAGAAATGAGAAAATCAAAGTCAATCCTACAACCTATGATTCAGATTGTGATTATATCACCACTGCTCAGGTCATAAGAAAAGTAGTCTTGGGAGATTCTATCCAACTGCTCTTGAAATTAGAATCTGGAGAGCAACTAACTGTCATGACCAAAGATGCAAATATTTCGGACACCATTCATATCGGCTTTAATTCAAAAGATATTTTGGAATTTAACCAATAGATAAAGAGCGCTTTAAATTTTTTTTCAAATAAATCGTCAATAATTATTTTTGTTAAAGAAAATTTACTTAAATTTGCACTCGCTTTTAGTTGTAAAAGTTGATAGGTATCAAATAACGATTTGGTATAGTATTTTAAGATTGCGGATGTGGTGAAATTGGTAGACATGCTAGACTTAGGATCTAGTGCCGCGAGGCGTGTGGGTTCGACTCCCTCCATCCGCACAAAATTAAAAGTGGTATGAGTATAAAACTTATACCATTTTTTGTTTAACCCTTTTTGGTTTTTAGTATTAAGTAAAAGTTTATTTCAATCGATATGAATATTACAAAAGAAAACGTTGATGATCTCAACGCACTATTGAAAGTTACAGTTGAAAAGAGCGATTATCAAGAAAACGTTGATAAAGCTTTAGCTGATTACAGAAAAAAAGCAAGTATTCCAGGTTTTAGAAAAGGAAAAGTACCAATGGGTATTATCAAAAAACAATATGGAAGAAACGTACTTGGAGATGAGTTAAACAGAATTGTAAGCGAAGGACTTTTTAAATATGTTGACGAACAAGAGTTTGAAATTCTTGGAAATCCATTACCTAAAAATGACGTTCCAGTAGAAGGTGACTTTGATAACCCAGATAATTTTGTTTTTACTTATGAAATTGGAATCTCTCCAAAAGTTGAAGTAAAACTCTCAGGAAGAAATAAATACGAATACACTAAAGTTAAGGTTGATAAAAAACTAGTTGACAAACAACTTGAAGACCTTACTCGCCGTTACGGAAAGTTAGTTTCTGGTGAAAAAATCGGTGAAAAAGATATGGTTCTTGGTCAATTCGTTGAATTGGATGAAAAAGGAGAAATCCTTGAAGGTGGAGTCATGAATAACTCTACAATTTCAATGGAATTCATCGAAGATGAAAAATTGAAAAAAGAATTGATCGGTAAAAAAGTGGGAGATAAGGTGGTTGTGAACCCTGTTCATGTTTCTCGAGGCGGAAGTGATACAGCTTCAATGTTAGGAATCGAAGAAAGCCAATTGGGGTCTATTTCAGATAAATTTCAGTTGACCATCAACGACGTGAAAGTAATGGAACCTGCTAAATTAGATCAAGAATTATTTGATAAATTATTTGGTGAAGGTGAGGTTAAGTCTGAAAAAGAAATGAGAGATAAGGTGAAAGCTGACATGGTTCAAATGTTTGAAAAAGACAGTGAAAAAATCTTAACCCGTAGAATTTCTAATGACTTAATTAAGAAAACAGATATTCAACTTCCTGATGGATTCTTAAAAAGATGGATCTTGGCTTCTCAAAAAGAACCTGTATCAATGGAGGAAATCGAAAAAGATTACGAAAACTATGCACGTAGTTTAAGATGGCAGTTAATTCAAAACGAAATCTTCAAAAACAACGATATGAAAGTTGAACATGAAGAGGCTATGAATTACACCAAAGGCTTATTGGTTAATCAATACGCTCAATATGGAATGCCTGCACCAGAAGATGAAGAGTTGACGAAATCAGCACAACAAGTTTTGTCTAATCAAAAGGAAGCTCAACAAATCTATGATATGTTGGCAGAAGAGAAATTAACGAAGTACTTTAAGGAAACCGTTAAGCTGGATGAAAAAGAAGTAGATTACGATGAATATGTTAAGATTGCTCAAGATAGCAATGCTTAAGAAACATAAAATTTGAAGAAAGCCTCATACATTGTATGGGGCTTTTTTTTTCAATTGTTTTCTGAATTTTTAAGCGCATATTTTTTTATTCCTTCTTTTCAGATTTGTCATCTGTTGTTTAAAATGTGCTTTAGTCTATTACTTATGGTTTGTTTATTTTATTGTTGTCTTTTTTTCTTATAACTTAGCCCTTTAACTTTTTAAAAATAAAAACACATAAGTATGTTATTACAAATTATTAAAAAATCATCCCTATTACTTTGTGTAGGAGCAATGGTGTTGTTTACTTCATGTAATAGTGAAGAGGTAGTTGAAGAGTCAGCTGATGCAGTTAAAGAATCCGTAAATGAAACGCAGCACAAACTAATAGATGCTGAATCAACAAATGATAAGGTTGTTGAAGGAGGAGCTGTAAATACGAATGAGGGAATAGAAAATACGCCTTTAAATACGGCACCACCTGTAAATAATGGAGTCGCTTTAAATCCTCCACATGGTGAGCCGGGTCATGATTGTGCGGTTCCTGTTGGACAACCGTTAAATGCAGCTGCAGGAGCAAATGTAAATGCACCAACAGTGAATACCCCAAAAGTGAATAACAATGTAAGGTTAAATCCTGCACATGGAGAACCTGGACATGATTGTGCAGTTCCAGTTGGGCAGCCATTAAACTAAAAGAGAATTGCTTAAAATAGCAGAAATCTAAATTTTTAGAACCTCATGTGATTGCATGGGGTTTTTTTATGCGTATTTTTGTGTTCTAAGTAATCTAGATTTGATCACTTTTAAATTAAAAGAATATGATAGTTGTAACAGGTGCTGCTGGTTTTATTGGTAGCGGTTTAGTGGGGAAACTAAACGATATGGGGATTAAAAGAATCATTATCGTTGATGATTTTTCAAATGATGATAAAGAACATAATCTCGTGGGTAAAAAATATGCTCAAAGAATTGATAGAGCTGATTTTATCGAATGGTTTAAAACACACGGAGATGAAGTGAAATTCGTTTTCCATATAGGAGCAAGAACGGATACAACAGAATTCGATAAAGAAGTCTTTGACCGCTTAAACTTAAATTATTCTAAAGACATTTGGAGGTATGCAACTCAACATGGAGTTCCTTTGGTCTACGCAAGTTCAGCAGCAACTTACGGTTTAGGAGAACATGGCTATGATGATAATCATAGAGTAGTAGAAAACTTAAAACCATTAAACCCATACGGTGATTCTAAAAATGACTTTGATAAATGGGTTCTAAAACAACACATCAAACCTCCGTTCTGGGCTGGACTCAAATTCTTTAACGTATATGGTCCAAATGAGTATCACAAAGGCAGAATGGCTTCAGTGGTACTTCATGCTTATCGTCAGATTTCTCGTACTGGTGAAATGAAATTGTTTAGATCTCACAATGAGAAATATGATGATGGTGAACAAAAAAGAGATTTCATTTATGTAAAAGATGTTCATAATATTTGTGCTTTCTTGATGGAAAACCGTCCAGAAAGTGGATTGTATAATGTTGGTTCTGGAAAAGCAAGAACATTTAAAGAACTTGCTGTTCATACCTTTCATGCAATGAATCGTGAAGTGGAAATTAGTTTTATTGATACTCCTGAAGACATCAGAGATAATTATCAATACTTTACTGAAGCAAAAATGAATAAGTTAATCTCAGCCGGTTACTCAAAAGGATTCCATACTTTGGAGCAAGGAGTAAAAGATTATGTTGAGAACTACTTATTAGATGGTAAGTACCTTTAAATGATATTCATATGTAAATGGAAAAGACCTGTAGGAAACTATAGGTCTTTTTTACTTTATGACTAATTCTACAAAGAATTTTTCCTTATTGTATTTTTGATTGCAGTAGGAAAGCAAGAAATTTAATGGTATTATTTAGATTTTGATAAGTCAGGGAGATGCATGGAAATTCTTTTCCTTTTTAGTCTGACTTGCTGTGCGATAATCATTGCTGCAGCACCGTAAACCGGAACCGAGGCTTTGTCTGTATCTAGATAGTTATTCAATAGACCATGAAAAAAATAGGTTGACATCGCCAATACAACACAAAGGATTAGCGTATACATCTGCTTTTCTTCGGGAGTAAACCTTTTAATGTTGATGAGTAACATGACACCCGAATAAAATAAAATAGCCACAAAAACAAGCACTGATAGCATTCCAATTAGTCCCATTTCTGCCAGCGGACCTAGATACTCTGAATGTGCATTCCCTTGTGTACCGAAATTTGTAGAGATAATGGTTAATTTCTCAGGGTCTTGATAAGGAGCATATTCAAATGCGTATGTTGCGGGTCCAAAACCAAAAACGGGCTTTTCTTTAAACATATTGAACGCAGCTCCCCATCGGTTGAGGCGTTCTAAATTTGAAGCATCTGAGGAGATATTGGCGGCAGACCTAAGTCGTTCATCGAAATTTGTTGTGGTATGTTCGTGTTTGTTTTTGGCCAATTCCATTTCTATTTTACTCCATGAAATGATAATGATAGAAAGTGCAGCTAAACCAACACCCAATACATATTTGAATTTGATTTTGTATTTTATTAAAACCCAAACACCAAAAGCAAAAACAACACTCAACCATGCTCCACGAGTATAACTAAAATACAAACCAATCAATGTAATGACTAAGATGATGGCCAGAATAACTTGCGCTTGAATGGAATGCTTTTTATAGGCAATTAATCCAAAAATGAAAAACAAGCTCATGGCTACGCTTGAACCATAAATGGTATGGTCTTTAAAGAAAGGCCACATCACCCAATGTCCTTCCTTTTCTCCAAAGTTATATCCAGAATGACGGATTAAGGTGTAAACAATAGCTATAGACATTCCTATAGTATAGCACCAAAGAAACTTTACAATATTGCTTTTCTTTTCGAACACCATAAACCCAATGGTCATCAAAGGAATGATGTACCAGAGTTTCATTAAAAGGAATTTGAATGAAACCATTGGGTTGGTACTTGTTATTGAGGTCAGGAAAACCCATGCTATATAAAACCCAACGGATAAAGTGAGAGGGTGTTTCCAAAACGATTTGTCAATGATAGAACTTTTTAACTCTTTAAAGATAATCAACAGCATTAACCCAAAAAGGATAGGTTCTGTTGGTAGAAATAATCCGATTTGACCTTCTGTGAATCCTTCAAGGTTGACAGATAATGGAGTTAATAGTGCAGTAATTAAAAAAGTTGTATGGGTATGGAAAATGGCAATGTAGGCAATGATTAAAACTAAAGGAAGGGCGTTGAAAAAGTAGTTATCCTGAAACATAAAATAGGCATTCAGCCCTATAAATAGAGCCACAAAACCAAATAACAAACCGTTCCTTTTTAAAGTTTCCACTGTCTAAATTGCATGCTTAATGGTGCGCACTCTTTCTCGAATCAATAATGCAATAAACATTAATAGAACAGCAGCAAATGTGTAAACCAACACAATGATCATTCTTTTTGGTTTGGCCTTTTTGTCAGAAGCAACTGCGTATTCTACAACGAATTTGTGATTGAAATTTTCTACTGCATCCGATTCTGCTTGTTCATAAGAAACTTCTTGATCTGTTAACTTCTCAATTCTAAATTCACGAAGGTCTGAAAGGGCGTCATAACGTGCTCCATATTTCAAGTTCACCTCAATTTGATTCTTAAAAAAGGCTTTGTCCTCAGCAGTTTTTGCTTCGTTTAATGCGGCAAACAAACTCGATCTTGATTTAGCATCTACTACACCAAGCTGCGAAAGACTATCCATTTCTTCGTTTAGTTTTTCTTGAGCATCTTTTAATTGATTCAACTTTCTTTTGTTGATTTCTAATGCTGGTACTGTACGCTCTTTGATCAAATCGTTTTTAACTGTATCAATAAGCTGAACTATTTTATTCGCAATATTAGCTGCTAATTCAGGGTCTTCATCTAAAACTGAGATATTAATCGAACCAAAACGCGTACGTTCAAAGTTGATATGACTTTTGTATGCTTTTCCCAATTTATAATGATAGCTTTTGTCCTTTGGATCGATGTCGTAAACTTTCGCTAAATTAAATTCATTGATAATTCTATTGCGCAAAGGAGATGACTGCAAAATCTGAATCAACTGCTCGGCGTTTTCTTCTTCACCAAAATCCATTGAGCTGGCCTTGGCGTTACTCAAAGCATTAAATGATACTGTACTTGTTGCGGCAGGGAAAACTATTGCGTCAGATCGATAAAGTACAGGTAAAAATAATGACACGATTATAGAAACTACTCCGGCGATTAAACCTGTAAGCATTAGTGGCTTCCTGTTTTTGTATGTAAAAACCAACAACTCATTTGTGTTGTGTTCAGATTTCTTTTTTTCCATCCTTTTATTTGTGTTTATACGCTAACTTTTATCAATAAGAATTATTGCGTTTTTATCTAACAATTGTCATTTCCTCAACCAAATGTGGTGCTTCACCATAAATGTCAATCATCCATAAAACGTAACGAATGTCAACAGAAATATTACGACAACGAGAAGCGTCAAACATGTAATCACTCATTGTGCTTTCCCAACTTCTGTCGAAGTTAACACCGATTAAATGACCTTCTCCATTGATTACTGGTGATCCTGAATTACCTCCAGTTGTGTGATTAGAGCCCGTAAAACAAACCCATAGTTCGCCATCTTGATCATAACCACCATAATTTTTAGCTTCGTAGAGTTCCAACATTCTTGGTAGTAAATCAAAATCTTCGTGTCCTGTGTTGTATTTTTCTATAACTCCATCTAAAGTCGTGTGGGGTGTGTACTTCATTCCATCTCTAGGGGTAGATCCTTCCAATTTACCATAGGTAACACGGAGTGTACTGTTGGCATTAGCCCAGTGTTTTGCTTCTGGATACATTTCGTATTTCCCTTTCACATAAGGCTTCATTAATTGATTTCTTGAACCATAGTACATGCGCAAATCTCCAAGCAGCTTTTCTGTAAATACTTCGTTTAATTGATTGAATAAATTGTATCCTGGATCCTTGTTGATTTTTTTCTTCGCATACTTAGTGAAGTTATTTAGAACCTTTTTGTAACGTAATTCATCAACTAAAAATGACTTTGTGTAAATGTCATTTTGTAATTTATTGAGGTCAGAGTGCAATAAAGCATTAGGAAGATATTTTTCATTAAGCGCTTTTTTGTAATATTCACTTTGAAGTAAGAATACTTCTTTGTCTATGTTGATATCATACTGAGAATAGAATGTATTTAATCCTGCTTTTTGTTCTTCAATCGCAGCTTCCAATTCAACATACTTCTCTTCTTGATAAAGTTTCATTAATTCATCTATTGCACGAGCTCTGTGAAACATTTCAGCACCTACGTAAACATACTCTATATACATGTTGTATGTGAAATCACTTTCGTTAAATGTTGTAGAAAGATCACGTAAGGTTTTGACTATCTCTCCGTATTCTGCATTCCACTCCTCAGAAGTTGCTGCAGTCTCAGTATATTTATCTTCGTAATCAATTTTCTTCTGAACAGCATTTCCTCTTTTCAGTCCATCAATTTGGCCCATCCATTTTTTCCATGCATTTGCAATTCTAGCTTGCTTTGATGCATACATAATTTCAGTAGCTTCTGATTTCTTCATTGCTGCATTGATTACAGATAGAGAAAGATCCCTCATGTCAATTTGCGCTGGACGAATGGTGTTGATAATATAATCTAACTCAGTGCTGATGGTGTGTTGGTTGGTTGTTCCAGGAAAACCGAAAACCATTGTGAATTCATCAACTTCTCTTGGTTTTAACGAAATTGGAAGGTGGTGAATTGGGGTGTAAGGTTTATTGCTTTCGTTATAATCAGCAGGAATATTGTTTTCATCAGCATAAATTCTAAATACTGCAAAGTCTCCAGTGTGTCTTGGCCAAACCCAGTTATCTGTATCTCCTCCAAATTTACCAACTGTTTTTGGTGGAGTTCCAACTAATCTAACGTCTCTAAAAGTTTCTTTGATCAATAAAAAGTAACTGTTCCCAAAATCAAAAGGCTTAATTTCAGCTTCGTAATGTGTTCCATCGAGAGCATTGGCCTTAATTAAGGCGATATTCTCCATTATTTTTTGGTTGGCCGCCGAGCCTTCTAGATCGTCAACGCCTGCATTTACAAGTGTGGTTACATCCTCTATTCTAACCATTCGAGTTGCAGTAAGACCAGGGTTCTTAAGCTCTTCATTGAGACTTTTTGCCCAAAAACCGAATTTTGCAATGTTGTTTTCAATCGTTGTATGTGAGTAGATTTGCGAAAACCCACAGTGGTGGTTGGTCAGTAAAAGTCCTTGGTCAGAAATAATCTCTGATGTACATCCACCACCAAAGTGCATAATCGCATCTTTGATACTTGCATTGTTGGCATCATAAATATCCTCTGCGCTAATCTTCATTCCCATGGCCTTCATATCAGATTCAAAAGCACCAAGCAAGGTGGGAATAAGCATGCCTTCTTCGGCACGAGAAAATAAACTAAAAACTACAAACAAAAATATTGTACTAACTTTTTTCATTACCTAAATTTTTATTAGGTTGTAAAGATAAGAAGTGTAAAGAATTTTTAAGGTTCTTATCTGAATAAAGATTTAATTTTTACAACTTTGTAGTGTGGAAGTATTGAATTTTATTTTTCGAATTGGTGTAATATTAGCTGTTTACAATTTTTTGTGGTGGTTAATTATGCTGGCGGTGAACTTGTTAAGGGGTGGAAGACCTAAACAGTTGTTTGAAGTTTATTTAATTAAAGCAGTTCGTTATCTTTTCTTAGCGGATGTCGTTTTTCTGTTTACTGTTTTACAGGCCGGGGATATATTGGTGTTGAATGACTTGCTTATCGCAGGTTTGATCTTGTTGATCTATTTTGTAGGTAAAATTCAGTCTAAACAACACCGACAGTCTTTCTTTTCAGTAAGAGGACAAGCCAATATCCCTGGAATGGGGGATTTGTTCAATCGATTAAAACCTACTTTTGATGTACGTTATGAAATTGCTGTAGTGGTTTTGGCTTTGGTGACTTTCTATGGTTTTTACTTTATACCTGAACTCGCGTCTAATGCGATTTCAAATTGGTTCTTAGACAGTATATTAAACATAGAAGATACGCCAGTCTTCGGATTTGTATTTAAAGTCATTGGATTCTTTTTCTTGGTGACTGTACTCATGAAAGTCCTAGGAGGATTAATGACAATATTGACGGGAGGGAATCGTGTTGCTCCTGAACAAAAAGATGAGGATGATCATTTTGATGATTTTACGGAAATCAAATAGTTTCTCCGAGCGATCTTAGGATGGACTCAATTTGTAAAGTGACCAGCTCCTCGTTGTCGTTATTGATGACAAATGAAGCTAATGCTTTCTTTTCTTCATCTTTCCATTGGTTTTCCATGCGTTTTAACACCTCTTTGCGTGTTGTTTTGTCTCTATCTATGACGCGTTGAATGCGCAATTCTTCTGGAGCTGTGACCAAAATAGTGTAGTCAAAATCTTTGTAACGCCCAATTTCAAAAAGAATTGCTGCTTCGTTGAATACAAGAGAAGAGTCTTGTCGGTTACTCCAGTCTTCAAATTCCTGACGAACAGCTGGATGAACAATGGCATTAAGTTGTTCCTTTAACTCTTCATTGTTGAAGATTTTATCGGCTAAATACTTTCGATTGAGTTGCTTGTCGATGTAGGCCTCTTCTCCAAACACTTCTTTCACTTGTTGAATAACGTTTCTATTATTCACCATTAAAAGTTTTGCCTCAGTGTCAGAATCAAAAACTGGAAAACCTATGACCGTTAAAATTTTAGCGACAATAGACTTTCCAGATCCTATTCCTCCTGTAATTCCTACTTTAATCACCGGCTTATATCTCTTCTACTTCAATCATTTTGAAAGGCAATGGAATAATGGCTTGATAATCTTCTCCAGCTTCCTCCATGTCTTCATCATCCTCTTCAAAGTACCAATTTACCTTGACCTCAGTTCCATTTCCGTTAATGCCTTCTAAAAGTTTAAAAACATCAAGAATACATTTAGAAGATGAAGTGTTGAAATATTCTAGCTTAACATCAAATATCGTAACCTCTTTTGGAGATTTACCATATTCCTCTATCCATTGGTTTATTGGCTTGTAGAATTCAACTGAATTCTCAGGAATTGACCTCCCCTTTAGTTCTAAACGCCCTTCGTTGGCATTAAAGCTAACAGCAGGGGTTTTTGGTGTGCCTTCTAGATTAATATTTTCCATTTTTTTAACTAATTAATTTTAACATTTAAACAAAAGAAACTGAACTTGTCATCTATTGGCAGAAATGCGTATTCAAGCTTGTTGCCCGATTTTCTTGCGATGTCGATTAAGCCCAGTCCTGCGGTTCCCTTGTTGGATAATTGCCCGTGATTCAACACAGACTTATACATCTCGCGGAGCTCCTCTTTATTTAATTTATTGATTTCTATTATTTTTTGCTCCAAACTTTTGGCCTTGTCTCTGTCAATGTAGTTTCCTGTCTTGACCTCGTAGTAATCATCTTGTTTAGCGATCATCAATAAGGCTGACTTCGAAAATAAAGAGTCTAAATCCTGGTCTTTGTTGGTGTTGGTGTCTTCGTTGTGATGATATAGGTTCTGAAGACATTCAACTAAAACATTGTAAACTTTTTTTCTGGTTCTTAGCGATTTCTCTAAGGCTCCTAGTTTGGATTCCATAATTTGAAGCACCGATGAAAGTAAGTCAGGTGTAACAACCCCCTTAAATGATAGCATGGTGTTTTCACGCTCCATTGTTTTATACAATTCATAAATATTCTTTAAGGGCATTATTTAGTGCTTAAATCGGTATTTGATATGACAAATATATACTTTTGTTCGATAAACACAACCTAACTACATGTTTTCTTTGAGATTATGTTATTTAATGCAACATGATTGCAGGTAAACATAAAAATAGGTACATTTGTGCCTTTGAAATTTTAAATCTAAGATTATTAGCATGACAGAACGTAAAGAAAAGTGGTTTGAAACTTGGTTTGATACTTCTTATTATCACATACTCTACCAAAATAGAGACTTCGTTGAAGCAGAACGTTTTATCACCAATTTGTTGGCTTTTCTAAAATTACCAGCAGGTTCTAATTGTCTTGATTTGGCATGTGGAAAAGGACGGCACTCTGTCTTTTTGAATAAACATGGCTTAAAAGTAACGGGGGTAGATTTATCAGAAAACAGCATAAATGAGGCAAAACCTTTTGAAAATGAAACTTTGACATTTGATGTTCACGATATGAGAACAGTCTATAAAAAGAATGAATACGATACTGTATTTAATCTTTTTACCAGTTTTGGTTATTTCGACGATTATGAAGATAATCTCAAAGTGCTGAATTCCGTAAATGAAATGCTTGTTGCTGGTGGTCAATTGGTGATCGACTTTATGAATGCTGATTTTGTATTGGATCACTTGGTAAAAGAAGAGGAGAAGACCATGGATGGAATAAAATTTCATATTACGAGAAATTATGATGGGAGTCACATTTTTAAAAACATCCATTTTACTGATAAAGGGAAAGAATTTAATTTTCAAGAAAAAGTTCAAGCCATCAAAAAGGAAGAATTCGAAGACTTGTTAGAAAAGGCCGGATTTGAAGTGCAACATGTTTTTGGAGATTTTTCCTTGGCGCAATTCGATAGAAGTAAATCAGATCGCTTGATCATCATAGCAGAGAAAAAATGACATTATTATGGGGAACATTACTTCTGATTAGTTCGGTGCTTGTTGGAGGGGGAGTGGTTGTGTTTTTACAAAACTTAAACCGCGGTAAAATCATAAAGGTTTTATTATCGCTCAGTGGGGGTTTTCTTTTAGCCATTGCTTTTATACATTTCATTCCAGAAATTTATGCACACGGATCAGAAGGCGTCGGATATTATATTCTTCTGGGATTTTTAGTTCAATTGTTTCTTGAGTACTTCTCTGGTGGAATTGAACATGGGCACATTCATGCGAAGGATACAAAAGGAACTATTCCTTGGTCCTTATTTATAGCGCTTAGTATTCATTCGTTTTTTGAAGGTATGCCATTGGCTGCTGAGTTTCTCGGTGAGGCAAGCGAGCATGTTGTTGAACATGTTGGACATCATCATCACCATTCAAAGGGAGAAGGGGTGCAAGGATTGTTGTTGGGGATCATTTTACATAAAATCCCTGTGTCCATCGCTTTGATGACTTTGTTGCTGGCTTCAGGATTTAAGGTTTCAAAAGCTTGGGGCGTATTGTTTGCCTTTGCATTGATGGCTCCGTTAGGGATGATTGTAGGTCATTATGGTGCCAAAAATGCATTCTTTAATTTGGAAATTATTCTTGCTGTAGTAGTAGGAATGTTCCTGCATATCTCTACAACGATTATCTTTGAATCAAGTGAAAATCATAAATTCAACTTCATAAAGCTCGTTAGCTTGTTGGTCGGTGTTGGTCTTGCGATTTTGGCAATATAGTAAAGGTAATTTCCTCAGTTATTTAAGAATCATTATTTCTGTTCTTCTGTTAAGTTGGTGTAGCTTTTCTTTTTGTTGATTAGAGTGTGCCCGTTCAATATCAGCGTCCTTTATTAACAGTTTTGATTCACCATACCCTTTAATTGTAATCCTTTTAGGGGAAATGCCAAATTTGTTTACGAGTTCAGATTTTATTGACTTCGCCCTGTGTTCTGATAGTTTTAAATTTGAAATAGAGCTGCCTCTACTATCGGTATGAGTGCCAATTTGTATATTCATTTCCGGAAATTCTCTTAAAAAGTCTGAAATCACTTGAATAGAATCATGAAATTTAGGCCATACGAACATGCCGCCAGAAAGTGAAAAATGAATTTCAGGTGCGCGTATTTTGTCGCCTGGTTCGAAAACAGTATCTGTGAAAGATTTATAAAACTTTATCGGCGCTTGACCATAGCTTGTGAAAGTGGTCAGAATAATAAATGAGATGAATAAGTGCTTCAAATTTATTGAGCTTTTACTCCTAATGAGAAAACAAATCTCCTTCAGTACATAGTTTTGCTCTAATGATTCTCTTACATGATGCGTCTACCTTTTGTTTAAAATCTGAATCTGTTCTGTATTTTTCTAAAATTTCTTCATGTGCTTTAGAAGCGTTTAGTGGCATGAGTAGAACGTCAACACCGGCGTCTATTGCTTTAACGTTAGCTCCTTTGATTGTTGAAACACCAAGCATATTCATGGCATCCGTAACAATGAGTCCTTCAAATTTCAGACTGTCTCTTAAAAGATCTGTTACAATTTCTTTAGAAATTGATGAAGGAAGTCCTTTGGTGTTGTATTGTGTTTCATTTTCCACAGCGATATGTGCAATCATAATACTCATAACTCCTTGTTCGATAAGTGGAGGATAGTTTTTCACTTCCTTCATTTCACCTTTGATGTAAACTAACTTTTTGTGGGTGTCACCTTCAACATATCCATGGCCAGGAAAATGTTTCGCAGTAGCAATGATATTGTGTTTTTGCGTTTCTTGAATGAAGGCATTTGACCAAGGAATAACGCTGTCAGGAACGTGGCCGAAACTTCTCCAACCAACAGTTTTGTTAGGCGACATGTCTACAACAGGGGCGAAGTTGTAATTGATGCCTATTTGGTTAAGGTCTTTAGAGATCGTTTTTGCCACCTCTTCAACTTCTTTGATGGTTTTTAATGTATTGGCTTTTTTTACTGGAGTTGAGTTCTTGATTTTTCTATTCACCAAGCTCGCTTCTGCGTCTGCGCTATATAAAAAAGGTAAAGCGCCTGCTTCTGAATTCCAGTTGTTGTATTTCTTTACCCATTTTGTGAATTCTGCTTTATTACCATTAAGTAATAGTAGTCCACCTATTTTTTTGCCTTTCACCAATTGATCGATTGTGCTTTCTGTCTGACCGTATGGTCCAATCGCCGGCATAATTAATTGAGCCACTTTTTCTTCATCAGATAATTGATTGAAGTAATGGCTTACCTGTTGGTCAAGTTTTGTGTTGTTGGAATAAAAGTCCTTTAAAGCAAAGTCTGTATTTTGTCCAATCGCTATTTGAACAAAAAGAAGACTAACCAAAGTGGTAATTTTAATAATGTGCATTTTTAATTCTTTAATTATGAATATATAAATTCTATGTTGACTTCAATTTCCGGAGCAACACTTTTAGCTACTGGACAATTTTTAGCAGCATTTTGAACTCTTCTTTTTTCTTTATCGTTCCAATCATTGCTGCTGAGGTCTAAGCTAATGTTTAACTTTCCTACTCTCCGTGGATTGTCAATCATTACTTTTTCAACATCACCTTCGCACTTCTCAAAAGTCAGACCATTCTGTTCACAATATATACCAATTATTGTAATCATACAATTGAGATAGGCTACGGCCAATAAATCTGTAGGGGAAAAACGAGTCCCTTTCCCATTATTGTCAACAGGAGCGTCTGTCTCTAAAGTATTGCCAGATTTGAGGTGTGTTGAAGATATTCTTAAATCTCCAAGATAGGATGAACTTATTGTTTTCATAGTCCTTAATATTTGCTAATTTTGTAAGATCATTTATTAGTTACAAAAATAGTGTTTTCACTTCAATAGAATAAAGTATAGGTGGTCATATATTTTTATCGACTGAAAATAAAATTAAAATATTGCGATGTCAGTAATTAAAGAAGTCAAGCAAACCAAAATACAAAAGCCAAAATGGTTACGTGTTAAGTTGCCAACAGGAGAGTCTTATAGACATGTTAGAAAACTTGTAGATGAACACAAGTTGCACACGATTTGTGAAAGCGGAAGTTGTCCTAATATGGGGGAATGTTGGGGGGAAGGAACGGCGACCTTTATGATTTTAGGAAATATTTGCACAAGGTCTTGTGGTTTTTGTGCTGTTCAAACAGGTCGACCAGATGAGGTTGATGTTTTAGAGCCTGGCCGAGTTGCGAACTCTGTGAAATTGATGGAGGTGAAACATGCCGTATTGACTTCTGTGGATAGAGACGACTTGAAAGATGGTGGAGCAAATATTTGGGCGCAGACTGTTCGTGCCATTCGAAAACAATCACCAGGAACAACATTAGAAACGTTAATACCTGATTTTGCTGGTAAATGGGAGAATTTAAAAATTGTTACAGATGTGGCTCCTGAAATTGTATCTCACAATCTGGAAACGGTAAGGAGGTTAACCAAAGAAGTTAGAATTCAGGCAAAATACGATAGAAGTTTAGAGGCTCTATTTAGGATTAAGAAAGCGGGAATGCGAACTAAATCTGGAATTATGTTAGGGCTTGGAGAAACCCATGAAGAGGTCATAGAAACAATGGAAGACTTAAGGTCGGTTGGGGTTGATATCATTACATTGGGTCAATACCTGCAACCAACTCCAAAGCATTTGCCAGTTGCTGAATTTGTTACACCTGAACGTTTTGAAGAATATAAACAACGTGGAATTGAAATGGGCTTCAAGTATGTTGAGTCTGGTCCATTAGTAAGGTCTTCTTATCATGCTGAAAAACATATATTTGATATGGATTTGGCTGATCATGATTAGAGTTGTATATTAATGGTTAAGAATTGCAACTGGTTAATAATCATTGACCGAATAGTGTTGTATTTTTACGAAAGAATAAATTGGTGTTAATAAATATTAAAACTTAATTTTTTTTACTTATTTTAGCGCCTTATATATGGATGTGAAACCGAATGTATTAAAATGAATATGAAGAGAAGTAAATTGATTCTTGGAGGAATAGGAGTAGCGGCATTATTGTCAACTACGCTTTTTGTGTCTAATAATATTGGACATGAAGAGGAAGCAAGATATAGTCAAGATAGAGGTTCGTTGGCGACTCAAGCAGGGGCAAACGGATATTTAGAGTGGCTTAAAGGAAAAATGATTGACCTTGAGACTGGAGAGGTGATTGAGAGTGAAAAACTCAATGCTGTTATTCAAAACCACAAGATGAATCAAACAAAAGCCATTACTGTTGAGTGGTCAGAACATGGTCCGGATAATATTGGAGGTCGTACAAGAGCAATTCATGTAGACCATACTGATGAGAATATTATATGGGCAGGAGCTGTTTCAGGTGGATTGTATAAATCTACCAATAAAGCCAATAACTGGTCACGTGTAGAGAGCTTTCCTGGAGGGCAGTTTATTTCTTCAATTGCTCAAGATGCAGGAGGGAATATTTATGTTGCTACTGGTTCTGTAGATGAATCATGGACAGGAGAAGGATTGTTTGTTTCACCTGATGGAGGGGAAACATGGCAAGTAGTTCCAGGTACAGAAAACTTACCAAGAGTAAATAGAGTAGCAGCAACTCAATATAGTTCTAAAGTATATTTTACGCATAACGCAGGTTTGATGGAGTATACTTTTGGTGGAACTATCCAACCAGCAGCTTCTTACACTTCTAATGTGGGTTCAAAAACACTAGCTTACGCTGCAGATGGATTAGGACTAGTAGTTGGATCGGTAAGTAATGAAACTTGGTTCTCTCCAGATTGGGGGGCGACTTTCCAAAAAGTATCTGGTTCAGGATTAATTTCTCAGTCAGGATTCGCACGTATTGAATATGCGATTTCTAAAAAGAAGCCAAATGGTTTATATTCTATTTATGCTGCAACTACAACAAGTAATAATGCAGGACAATGGATTTCATTGGACAATGGTGCAAGTTGGCATAAACACACGCCTGCAACAGGAGCAGATGTTGGAAATGGTGTGATTGATTACCGAGACCAAGGAACATATAATTCAGTAGTTTCGTTTGATCCAACGGATGTGAATCGTGTTATTGTTGGGGGAATTGACCTTCATACTTGGAAAAAGCAAATTGATAACCCACCTTCAGGAGGTTGGAGTAAAATTTCAGTTTGGTTTGCAAATCCGACAAGTCCATTATACGTACACGCAGATAATCATGAATTAAAATGGAGTAGCGATAATACTTTATATATTGGTAATGATGGGGGAATTGGTGTTTCCTTAGATAAAGGAAATACTTTCTACCACGCAAATAGAGGGTATAATGTAACACAGTTTTATGCTATAGGACACGATAGAAATGGTGCTGTAGTAGGTGGAACTCAAGATAATGGTACATTATACAATGACCATAAAAATGGTACTTACCAAGAATTTAAACGTATTGCTGGTGGAGATGGTTTTACTTCGGAGATTTCATTTTTTAACCCAAATGTGATCTTTACAAGTGTTTACTATAACTCGATGAGTAGAAGTGGAGATGCTGGAGAAAACTCAAGTGCTTTCACTCCTGCATTTGGAGCTGGTTATGACCCTGTAGGAGTACAAGGAGGTCAACACCCATTCCATACACAGTTTCACTTGGCTGAATACTACGATACCAATTCAGAAGATTCAGTTATTTATATTCCAAGAGCAAGTTATGAAGTTGGTGATACTGTAAGAGTACCAAGTTTAGCTACTGGTGATACAATTCCATACATAACTCCAACGACAATTCATTACGATGATACATTGATGTATGATCCGGCTTTAACGACAACTGAATATGAAGTTGAAGACGCAATAACTGGTGCAATATATGACCTCGGAACAAATTCATATACTCCATTCCCTTCTGCTTCAGGAACTACGCCACCAACTGTTGGTGATACAATAGAAGTGTTTGTACAAAATGGTCCTGATACAGTTGTAGTAGCTGCGGTTACCGCATACGACTTTTACTTTGGTTCAAATGCATCAGGTCCAGGAGTAATTCCTTTTGGTCGTGATACAATGCGCCTAGGGATTCCTTGGGACACGCTTACAGTTCAAGACCCATTCCAATCATGGTTTGTATTTAGTACTGCTAAAAATGGTGGTGAAGTATGGGGAACGCGTGAAGCAACAAGATTGTCAACTGCAAATCCTAAATGGGTTCGTTTGATTGATGGTATTGGTGGATCAGCTGGTAATTTAGATGTAGCTTTCAGTAAAGACTTAAACCATATGTTTGTTACTGCTGGTGGTGGTGTATATCGTTTGGATAGTCTAGGTTCTGTTTATACTTCTGATCCAGACTTTAAAAATAAATTGCATTTAGATGATGGTGCTTCAGCAACAACAAAGACTTTAGTTTCTTCTGGTAGCTTCTCAGGTATTGGAATTAATCCTAATAATGCAGATGATGTAGTGGCGGTTCAAACATTTGGAGGAAGCGTTTATAGATCTTCTAACGCAACTGCTGCTTCTCCAACAATGTCAAGTGTTGGATCACAAAGCGGATTAGCATTCTATGATGTAATTATTGATCGTGATGACAGTAATGTCTTGTTTGCATCAACGCATGTAGGTGTTTCTATGTCAGAAAACGGAGGTGCAACTTGGACAGACGTTTCTTCACCACTATTTGCGGGTGTTCCTGTATATAGATTGCGTCAAGCATGGAGAACATGGGATGAAGGAAACAGAGTTCCAGGTGAAATCTTTATTGGAACACATGGTCGAGGAATTTGGTCTACGGATGCTGTACTTAGTGTAAACGAAAGTGATGGGTTAACACCAAAGGAAAAGGTGAAAGCATTCTCATTAGAGATTTACCCAAATCCAGCACGTTTCAACTCTACAATTGTTGTTGATATGAAAGAAAGTAAAGCGCTTGATATTCAATTCTACAACATTTCAGGTAGACTTGTTAAACGTATCCGTAAAACTGATGCGCATGTTGGAAGAAACGAAATTGGATTCAATGCTTCTGACTTGCCACAAGGAACTTACTTAATTAGAGTTCAAAGTGGTAATCAAATTGAAAACACGAAGTTTGTGAAAATGTAAGCACAAGACTTTAAGATATTAAAAAGCCCGATGTTATGCATCGGGCTTTTTTCATTTTTTTAAATTTTAAAGGTTTTTCAGAACGGTCTTGGGATGGCATGACTTAGTTGGTGCTAGTTTGATGAAAAGGCGCCTCTACCTTAGCTTATTTGAATTCTGGTGAAGGGAAAAAATGCTAGACTTTTGATCATACAATACCAAGTCTTCCTGGTCTTAGCCCTATTCTTGGTTGTTATTACTTATTTGGTCAGGTGTAAAGATGGCTTGAAAGTAATTTGGGGTGTCCTATTTCGCCTTATTAATGAGATTTTATAGATTAAGCGACATCTATAGCTTCAATTATATGGTTGTATTGAATAATTTTCTGCCTTTAGATAATAAAAAAGCCCTCCAATTTTATTGGAAGGCTTTAAGTATGATAATCTGTGAAGGAATCAAATAGTCATTATGTCTTTTTCTTTAGCCACAATTACGTCGTCTATTCTTTTTACAAAAGCATTAGTGATTTCTTGAATTTCATCTTCAGCAGATTTTGCAATGTCTTCTGATAATCCGTCATTCTTTAATTCTTTAATATAATCCATTGCATCCTTACGGTTATTACGGATACTTACTTTTGCGTGTTCACCTTCAGATTTAGCGATTTTTGCTAGGTCTTTTCTTCTTTCTTCAGTGAGCATAGGAATGTTGATGATCAACATTTCTCCGTTATCTTGAGGGGCTAAACCTAAGTTTGCGTTTATAATAGCTTTGGCGCATTCTCCCAAAATACTTTTCTCCCATGGTTGAACAGTTAATGTTCTTCCATCGAGGGTTCCAATATTCGCTACTTGACTTAATGCGGTCATACTGCCGTAGTAATCAACCAAAACACCGTCAAGCATATCAGGAGTAGCTTTTCCTGTTCTAATTTTACGTAATTCAGACGTTAAGTACGTTAAGCTCTTCTCATTTGAAGACTTAAACTCACTAATGGTCATATTAATCTCTTCTGTCATTATTTAGTTATTTAAACCATTGAATATTCATTGCAAATTTAATAAAGAAATATTTATGCGACAATAGTTCCTACAGATTCTCCCATTATTATTCTTTTCAGATTTCCTTCGGTATTTATATTAAATACAATGATTGGAAGATCGTTTTCTTTACATAATGTAAATGCTGTCATATCCATTACATTTAGCCCGTTAGCATACACATCATCAAAAGAAATGTTGTCATATTTCTCTGCAGTAACATCCTTTTCAGGATCTTTAGTGTATACACCATCCACTCTTGTTCCTTTAATTATAACATCTGCATTGATTTCAATAGCACGTAATGAAGCTGCAGAATCTGTTGTGAAATATGGATTACCTGTTCCAGCACCAAAAATAACAACCCTGCCTTTTTCAAGGTGTCTCACAGCGCGTCGCCTTACATAAGGTTCTGCAATTTCTTTCATTTCTATAGCAGATAGTAGACGTGAATCTATTCCTGCTGTTTCTAATGCTGATTGAAGTGCCATTGCATTGATCATTGTGGCCAACATCCCCATGTAATCTCCATGCGTTCTGTCCATTCCACCTTCTTCTGCTTGTACACCTCTAAAAATATTCCCTCCACCAATTACGATACCTAACTCTACGCCTAAATCTGTAATTTCTTTAATTTGCTCTGCATATTTTGTCAATCGGGCATTGTCTATTCCAAACTGCTTATCTCCCATAAGTGACTCACCACTTAATTTCAACAGAACTCTTTTATACTTCATGGTTAAGAATCGTTATTCGTTTATAAATTTCATGCAAAATAAGACAAAAAAAAGAGAGAAACAATGTTCTCTCTTCTTTTACTTTAAATATTGATTAGCTTAATGAAAAGCGTTTAAATTCAGTAACCGTTAGACCTGATTCTACAGAGTTCAAGAACTTTTCTACTGACATTTTATTGTCACGTACGAAGTCTTGGCTCAATAGTGTGTTCTCTTTAAAGAACTTATTTAGTCTTCCTTGTGCAATTTTATCTGCTAAATCAGCTGGTTTTCCTTCTTCAATTGCTTGGGCTTTTCCAACCTCTAATTCACGATCGATTACCTCTTGAGCAATACCTTCTTTCTTCAAAGAAATTGGGTTCATTGCCGCAACTTGCATTGCTACTTGTCTTCCTGCTTCTTCAATAGCTTCTCCCTCTTTATTCAATCCGACTAATGTAGCCAACTGATTTCCTGGGTGATTGTACGCTATAACTGAAGTTGCTGAAATTTTAGCAAAATTATTTAAATCTAATTTCTCTCCAATAACACCAATTTGTTCAACGATTTTCTCGTCTACAGTTAGTTTGTCATTGTATTTCAATTGTTTTAATTCATCAACAGATGCTACGTCGTTTTTAATACCAACCTCAAGGATTGACTTTACGAAGTTTTGGAAATCTGCATTTTTCGCAACGAAATCAGTCTCACAGTTGAATTGGATTATATATCCAGTTCCTCCATTAGTTTCTGCAAAGATAAGACCTTCTTTTGCTTCATTGTCTCCACGTTTTGCCGCTACTTTTTGACCTTTTTTACGTAAAAAGTCAACCGCTTTTTCCATGTCTCCATCCGCTTCAACTAAGGCTTTCTTGCAGTCCATCATTCCTGCACCTGTTTGTTTTCTTAAGTCATTTACCTGACTAGCTGTAATTGCCATAATATCTATATTACAAAAATTATTATTCTGATTTATCTTCGGCTTTAACCTCAGACTTCTCTTCTACTTTTGTTTCTTTTGAAGCTTCTTTTTTCTCAGCTTTTTCACTGTCAGCTTTTGCTTTTGCTTCTTTCTTTTTTGTTTCTTCTGCTTTCTTCTCAGCTTCTTGCTTAGACTTTGCAGTCTTACGCTCTTCTAAACCTTCTTTAATTGCATTAGTAACATAATCCATAATGATTGCCACTGATTTAGAAGCATCATCGTTTGCTGGGATTGGGAAATCAACCAATTTAGGGTTTGAGTTCGTATCCACCATAGCAAATGTTGATATCCCTAAACGAACTGCTTCTTTTAAAGCAATGTTTTCTTTCATTACATCAACGATAAAAATAGCTGCTGGTTGACGCGTCATGTCAGCAATAGAACCAAAGTTCTTTTCTAACTTCTCACGTTGTCTTGTGATGAATAGCTTCTCACGTTTCGATAGTGTATCCCACGTACCGTCAGTTTGCATCTTATCAATAGAAGTCATCTTACGAACTGACTTTCTAGTTGTTGCAAAGTTAGTTAACATCCCACCTGTCCAACGCTCTGTAACGTAAGGCATGTTGATCTCCTTTACTTTGTCTGCAACAATTTGTTTTGCTTGTTTTTTTGTAGCAACAAATAAAATCTTCTTTCCTGATTTTGCAATTTGTTTTAATGCTAAACAAGCTTGCTCTAAATGAGCGATTGTCTTATTTAAATCTATTACGTGAATACCCTTTTGCTCATCAAATATGTATGGAGCCATTGCTGGGTTCCACTTTCTTTTGAGGTGACCAAAGTGTACACCTGCATCTAAAAGTTCCTTAAAATCTGCTTTTTTTGACATTTTAATTTTTTTTCAAGTTTACGTTCCTTTAGTAATCAATGATAGAGGGTTCTTTCGAAAAGTACTCCACCACTTGGATACTAAACAAGCGCCAAATAAAGTTTGTGTAAGATTAACGTTTCGAGAATTGAAACTTCTTACGTGCACCTGGTTGACCTGGTTTCTTACGTTCAACCATTCTTGGATCACGTGTCATTAAACCTTTTTCCTTTAATAAAGGCTTGTACTCTTCGTTAACTTTAACTAAAGCACGAGCGATCCCTAAACGAATGGCTTCAGCTTGACCGTTGATTCCTCCTCCTTGTACGTTTACAACTACGTCGTATTGACCAGTAGTCTCTGTTACAGCAAATGCTTGCTCAACTTTTGTTTGTAAAATCGCAACAGGAAAAAATTCTTTTAAATCACGTTTGTTTACGGTAATGTTCCCTTTTCCAGGTTTCATGTAAACACGCGCTACAGAAGTTTTTCTTCTTCCTAATGTGTTAATAATTTCCATACTCACTATTTGATTGATTCAAGATTAATCGTTTCTGGCTTTTGTGCAGCATAATCATGCTCAGTACCTACAACCACCTTTAGGTTTTTGTATAACTGACTACCTAGTTTGTTCTTAGGTAACATACGCTTTACAGCCATTTCTACTAAACGCTCTGGACGTTTTTCTCTTAATTGTTCGGCAGTTAATGAACGCTGACCTCCTGGAAAACCTGTGTGACGAATGTATGTTTTCGTCTCCCACTTGTTACCGCTTAAACTTACTTTCTCTGCATTGATAACAATAACATTGTCACCACAATCTGCGTGAGGAGTGAAGTTTGGCTTGTGTTTACCACGGATAAGTTGCGCTACTTTACTTGCCATACGCCCTAGCGTTTCGCCTTCTGCATCAACCAATAACCACTTCTTTTCAGCGTTTTCTTTATTGATAGAGACAGTCTTGTAACTTAATGTATCCACTTCTTTAATTTTAATAAATAAGACAATAATCCCAAAATTTGGGGATGCAAATATATAACTTAAAGATTTGAATAACAAACACACCTTGAAAAGATTTGTAAATTATTTCTGTGTGTACTTTGGTAGCGCTAATATACTAAACGTAAATGTAGGGTTTTATTTATAATAAAATCATAGTCTTGAGAGTTTGTTTATATTTACGCTTCAATTATTATTAAGTTATAAATATATGTATAATCGTTTTGTTTTACTCTGCCTAGCATTCCTGTTAACAACAGTTTCTTCGGCGCAAAAAGACCTCACTCTTGAACAAGCTGTTATGGGACAGTATCAACAGTTCTATCCTGAACATATTTTTGGATTTGAATGGATTAAAAATCAAAGTAAATATTCTTATTTGAAAGGTTATCAAACATTAGTTGTTGGTGAAGTAGGAGGAGATGAAGAACAAATCATGCACATTCGTGAGTTGAATGAGTTATTGGATATTCAATTCTTTTATTTTGCAGGATTTAAATGGAAAAATGAGTCAACTTTTGTCCTGAATTTTAATGAAGTTGTGGTTACCTATAATATAGAAACAAAAAAAGGGACTAAAGTTGAACTTCCGAAAAATGCTGAACGCATAAAATTTAATGAAGATTATTCTCTCGTTGCTTATACACGAGATAACAACTTGTATTATTCACCTGTTGATTCTTTTGATGAAATTGAAGTTACGAATAATATAGATTTGAATATTGTTTCAGGTCAGGAGATAGCAAGAAGTGAAATGGGCATAACTGAAGGGATATTTTGGTCTCCTTCCGGAAATCGTATCGCATTCTATCAAAAAGATGAAAGCAATGTTCATGATTACCCTTTGTTGAACATCAATGATTATCCTGGATCTCTAACCTCTATTAAGTATCCAATGGCTGGTCAAGATAGCGAAAGGGCTAGAGTAGGAATATATTCAATCAAGGATAGGAGCACAGTGTTTATTTCAACTGAACATGGAGAAGAAAATTATTTAACAAATGTGAGTTGGACCCCAGATGATCAATTTATTTTATTGGCAGAAGTTGCACGTTCGCAAAAGCACATTTGGGTCCAGAAGTACAATGTTCAAGGGCAACTTATAAAAACATTGTTCGAAGAAAGTTCGGATACTTGGGTTGAGCCTGAGAAGCCAGCTTATTTCCCTTCTAAAAATAGTAATGACTTTGTTTGGGTTAGTGAAAGGGATGGGTTTGATAATCTATACTATTATTCTATTGATGGGGAGTTGAAAAGACAATTAACAAATAATAAATTTATGTTGAAAGAGGTTGTTGCTGCTCATCATGGAGAAATATTTTTTACCGCCACAGGAGAGAACCCTCTGAATACATTGCTTTATAAAGTAGATATTAAAGGAAGACAAAATTTAATTACAAAAGAAAGTGGTACACATAGCGTAAGTGTGAATTGTACCGGGGCTTTTGTTTTTGATCAATTTTCATCTCATGACACTCCTAATAAAGCGTTAATTAAGAGTGTGAAAGGGAAGGAGTTGAAGGAAATGGTTGTTGCAGATAATCCACTTGCTGAGTATGGATTGTCAAAAGCTGAAATTAAGACTATTCAATCTAAAGATGGTGTAGAGTTGTATACTCGTTTAATTAAACCTAAAGATTTTGATTCAACGAAAAAGTATCCAGTTCTCATTTATGTTTATGGAGGACCACATGCACAATTGATCACGAATAGTTGGTTGGACGGTGCTAGTCTTTGGATGCACTGGATGGCGAATCAAGGATATGTGGTTTTTACATTGGATAATCGTGGGTCAGGAAATAGAGGAGTAGAATTTGAGCATGTAATCCACCGTAATTTAGGGGTGGTTGAACACCAAGATCAATTGGAAGGTGTGAACTATTTAAGTCAGCTAGATTATATAGACACAAGTAGAATTGCTGTTCACGGTTGGAGTTATGGTGGGTTTATGACCGGAACAATGATGATGAAATCGCCAGGCGTTTTTAAGGTTGGTGTTGCAGGTGGTCCGGTTACGGATTGGAAGTTTTACGAAGCAATGTATGGAGAACGTTATATGGATACACCTGAAGAGAATAAAGAAGGGTATGAAAAAACCAGCCTCTTGAATCAGGCGGAAAATTTAAAAGGAGATTTATTGTTGATTCATGGAACTTCTGACCCCGTAGTGGTTATGCAACATAATTTAGCTTTAATAAAAAAGTTTGTAGAACTAGGGATACAGGTAGATTTCTTTCCGTACCCTATGCATGAACACAACGTTAGAGGAAAAGACAGGGTGCATTTAATGCAAAAAGTACTAGATTACGTGTTGGAGAATAATCAATAAGTTATCACATTGATAGCTGCTAAAATCAAGACTTGATTATGTCTAATATGTAGAAGCTACTCTTTTCGGAATGCAACAAAACTGAATTTAGTGACATTATAGGGTGTAATATATATATTGAATTAATGTAAAAAACGTCCCGAAGAGGACGTTTTTTACATTAATAAGTAGTTATGGTTCATTAAGTTGACTTAAAAATTGTGTTAGTAATATATTTTTCGTTGTTTTGTAAAGAATTTACTACTACTACATTATGAAATACATTACTACTCTCGTTTTATTAGTTCCTTTTTGCCTGTTTGCGCAAGAACATCAGTACAGTTACAGTTTTTCTGGAGAGATGGATTCCATCTTTGTTGAGGACTTGTCTCTTCAAATTTCTAAAATTGAAGGGGTGAAAGAAGCAAAAGGTCGCTATAAAGTTGAAAAAGGAGCAGGTGAGATTTTTATCTATACCATAGAAAGTAAGAACGAACACAATCAAACTCCTTTCTCACCAACAAAAGTCAAAGAGATTTTTATCAAGAATAGGCTGACGCCACTTGATTTTAGAAAGTTGAATTAATTATTCTTAATACCTACTATTTATGAAAAACATAGTTTTTTCAATAACATTTTTCATGTTATTTACTATTTGGGCTGTTAACACTGCAAACGCTCAAAGTGATGGTTGTTCTTTTGCTCCGAATTTACCTGTAACATCAACATGTACTTCTCCAACTATAGGCTCTACAACAGGAGCTACACAGACCATTCCAGGATGTGCAGGGAATGCAGATGATGACGTGTGGTATACATTTGTTGCAACTTCAACATCTCACCAGATAAGAGTGACCTCGAGTATTGGTTTTGACGCTGTTTTACAAGTTTTTTCCAACACTTGTTCTTCTTTAATCTCTTTAGGTTGTACCGATAACGGAGGTTCTGGTCAACCGGAGATTTTTAATTACTCAAGTTATGTTGTTGGTCAAACTTATAAATTAAGGGTGTATCATTATGGAACAGGTTCAGGTTCGGGAGATTTTTCAATTTGTTTGACCAATGCGGCGACCCCACCATCAAATGATTTTTGTGGAAATGCAATTCCGCTAGCAGTGAATTCATCATGTTCATTTCAAACGTTTTCGAATATAGGTGCGACTCAGTCTTACACAGGTTGTTCAGGAAATGCAGATGACGATGTGTGGTTTAGCTTTGTGGCAACAAACGCGGTTCAGCAAATTCAGGTCAACCCTATTTCTTCAATGGATTTAGTTGTGCAATTATATTCTGGTTCATGTGGCTCTTCTTCTTTAATATGTAAAGATGATGCATTCACAGGAGGTATGGAGACAATAAATGCTGTAGGGTTAACACCAGGACAAACTTATTACTTTAGGGTTTATGACTATTATTCTGGAACAACAGGGAATTTTGAGGTCTGCGTAAACGGATCTCCAACAGCGACTCCTACAAATGATAATCCTTGTTCTGCAGTAGCTCTACCAGCGGTGACGTCTGAATGTACTTATGCAACATTCACGAATGTTGGTTCAACAGCAACGACTGGACCTGGAATTCCTACTCCATATAGTTGTGCAGGAGGAAGTGGAACAAATCCAATAGGAGGGTTTAGCTCATCAACGGGTGATGTATGGTTTTCGATTACAGTTCCTTCCTCAGGAAACATTAGCATAACTTCTCAACCCAACATTGGATCAGGAGCCTTGACGGATGGGGTGATGGCACTCTATCAAGGTACTTGCAGCAACCTAACACAAATTGCTTGTTCAGATGATCATAATTACCCTGGAACTGGTCACGATAATTTACCTTTTATTGATGCTTCAGGATTGACGCCTGGAAGTACTGTTTATTTAAGGTACTTTGGTTTTGGAAGTTCAAGAGGGAAATTTGGTATATGTGTGAGTACCGCAAGTAATGATGATTGTGCAAATGCATTGTATATCTGTGATATTAATGGATACAAAGGTTCTACAGGAGCTTTTTATACAAGAGATCACCCTGGAAATATGCGTGCGAATGCAGAAGTGAATGACCCACCAGCTTATACTTGGACTCCAGGAACTAATCAAGGAGGAATCTTTGGCCAAGGAGGATACTGGGGAAGTGGGGCTCCTTATTTTGATGTGAGGATTGATAATAATTCTTGGATTAAATTTACGGCGTCAGCTTCAACAGCGACATTAAATGTTTCTATCTATGATTGCTTCGTAGGGAACTATCCGAGTGGAGGAATTCAAATGCAAATTTTCTCTGCCAACAACTGCGATAACTTTGTTCCTGTTTCTAACTTTGAGGAAAACAGTACAGGTTTTGTGATTACAGCAAACGGGTTAACAGTTGGAGATGACTATTATCTGATGGTGGATGGATATGCCAATGATATTTGTAATTATACCATTAGTGCAAATACAGGTGTGCTTTTCCCTAATATTCCGCCTCCACCTCCAATTTGTGCAGGTGCAAGTGTAACGTTAACTGCCCCAAATGGAGCAACTTCTTATGAATGGGCTCATAATGGCGCAACAACTCAGTCGGTTACTGTCAATCCAAGTGTAACGACAACTTATACCTGTGAGGTGTCTGGACTTTGTGATTACAAACAAACTTTAAGTGCTCAAGTGGTTGTGAAACCTAATCCAAACGTAACATTAAATACAGGAACTACAACTTCGGTGTGTGCTGGAGAATCTGTTACGATATCCGCAAGTGGAGCGTCTACGTATTCATGGAGCACGGGACAGACGGGAAGCGCAATAAATGTTGCTCCTTTAACGAATACAGTTTATACGGTGACAGGAACAACTAACGGATGTCAAGATACAGAGCAAGTAAACGTTGTTGTTAACAGTTTACCTGGACTTTCGTCTAACCCAACTGCAACAGCAGCAAGTTGTGGGGCTTCTGACGGTGCTTTAACTGGTGCTTCGGCAAGTGGTGTAGGGCCATTTACTTACCAGTGGACTTCAGGTTCTGGTACTGTGGTTTCTAATTCCTCAAATGCCAACAATATTTCTGCTGGATTATATAGCTTAACAGTTGTAGATGGGAATGGTTGTTCAAGAGATTTTGGACCTTATAGTGTCACCAATCCTGGTTCACCTGCCGCGCCTGTAATATCAGTTTCTGATAATGCAGTTTGTGAAAATCAGAATGTGAGTTTTTCTGTTGTTTCGCCCGATCCAGGAGCGAGTTATGAATGGTCAGGACCTAATGGATTTTCTTCTACCAATAACTCGTTTTCTGTTCCAATTAATTCTTTAACTGATGGGAATTATTGTGTTGTGGCTACAGTAGCCAATTGTGTAGGACCTTCTTCTTGTGAGGTTGTTGATTTACTTCCACCTCCTTCTTTAAACTTGTCCTCTAATGTTCAGGATACTGTTGCCTGTTCAGGAAGTGATGTGAGTCTTACTGTGACAGGTGCGAATACTTATTCTTGGTCAGGGCCAAATGGTTATTCAGCTTCTGGAACTCCAATTGTTATTTCTGGAATTTCTGAATCAGGTGAAGGATGGTATCAAGTGCAAGGGAACGATGGAAATGGATGTTCGGCTAATGATTCTATTTATGTGAACGTAGTTGGACTTCCAAATGCGAATGCAAATGCAAGTGAATCTTCTCAAAGTGCTTTTTGTGAAGGAACGGTAGCACAATTGTATGGTGAGGGTGGAGTTTCGTACCAATGGACAGGTCCAAATGGTTTTTCTTCAACTCAACAAAATACGGGAGTTCCAAACTTTTCTGATGACAATACAGGAGTTTATACATTAATTGTTACCGATGCCAACGGATGTCAAGCACAAGATACCATTAGTTTGTCTCTTTCAGAGTTGGAAAACTTTAAAATCGTAAATGCTGATACTTCAGTTTGTCCTGGAGGAAATGTGACCTTGCTTGCAGAAGGAGCTGATAGTTATTCTTGGTTTGGTCCAAACGGATTTAATTCAACGGAAAATCCTGCTTATATCATTGATATTTCAATGGATCAAGCCGGAATTTATTATGTTGAAGGTTTAAATAATGAAGGCTGTTTTGGAGAAGACTCTGTAAACGTCGAAGTGATTGTTTCTAGAAACTGTTTATTCATTCCTGGTTTTACCTCTCCTAATGATGATGGTTTAAATGATGCCTGGGTGATTACTGGTATCGAAGCCTTCCCAAATGCTGTGGTTTATATTTATAACCGTTGGGGGAATCTTGCTTTCTCTGCCTCACCTTATGAAAATGATTGGGTAGGCCAAGTCAATGAAGGAGTGAATATAGGAGACGGTTCGGGTAAAGTTCCTCCAGGTACTTATTTTTATGTCATCGAATTGAATGACGGAATAGATGAGCCGCTAAAAGGTTACATTGAACTTCAATATTAATACTACTGTTATGAAATTGAATAAATATATATTAAAAGTCGTCGGCTTTCTGTTGATCATGACTTATGGTTCTACTTATACAATAGCCCAACAAGATGAACAATTGTCAATGTATAACTTTAATCCACTTTATTATAATCCTGCTTATGCGGGAAGTAAAAGTGCTTTAAGTGTGGTGGCAATGGGGCGTTTTCAATGGGTAAATTTTGAAGGAGCACCAAATACTCAATTTGTTTCGGCACATACTCCTGTTTTAGGGAGGAGTTTAGGAATGGGCTTGACAATGGTTAATGATCAGGTAGGTTCGAGAAAGAGAACAGCCGTTTATTATAATGTAAGTTCTGGAATAAGATTGAATAACAATAATGATCGCTTGGCTTTTGGACTTTCTATTGGAATGGATGTGATGGCTTATGATTTTTCTGGATTGGATGTTCATGACGTTTCTGATCCTTTTTATGGACAAACGGTGTCTACTACAAAGGCAAATGTTGGTGGTGGAATCTATTACTATAATGATAGGTATTATGTTGGGGTTTCTAGTCCGAGACTTTTGGAACCAAAGGCGTCAAGCACTGATGATATCATGACTTCTTTAAATCAGAGGCACTTTTTTATTACTGCGGGTAAAGTCTTTGACCTGAATAGTGTAATAAAGCTAAAACCAACAACATTGGTGAAAATCACTCCAAATAGTCCGTTGACTTTTGACGTCAATGCAAATTTTCTTTTTTATGAACGTGTATGGGTAGGAGCGCTGTATCGTTTTCATGAAGCTGTAGGACTTAATTTTGTGTATAATTTTAATGATTTTATTCACGTAGGTTACGGATATGATTTTCCAATTAATAAATTAATCAATCATCAAAGTGGTTCTCACGAAGTGCTTTTGCAAATTGATATAGGTTCAAAAAAGAACGTATTTATTTCACCTAGATATTTTTAATGATGAAGAAGTTTTTTCTATTGATCTTTACGTTTTTTCTGACGGTACAGGTTAACGCTCAACTTAAAGCAAAGTTGGCGGCTAAACACTTTGATAATTTGGCTTATTTTGAAGCTGCCCCTATGTACAATGAGTTGGCTGATAAGTTTTTGGCTAAGCAAAAAGGAAAAAGAGAATACGTGTTGCGAGCGGCAATTTCTAATGGTAAAATAGTAGAATATCGACGATCTAATAAATACTATAGTAGCTTGTTGAAACTAGATGTTAAAGCGTTGAATGAGAGTCAGTACATGGATTATATTGACCAACTCAGAATGTTGGAAGCCTACGAGAAATCTGTCGAGGAAGCCAAAAAAGCATTGACACTTTATCCTGAAAATAAATATTTTAGACTTTTAAGTGCCGAAGGTGATGACCTTAATGACATTAAAAAGATGGCGAAATTTAATCAGGTGGAGGCAATGCCTTTTAATTCTGATTTAGGTGATTTTGCACCGATTTATTTTCAAGATGGGTTGGCTTTTACCACAAAGTCTTCGGATAAAGGTTTTCTTGCAGGAAAATATGCTTGGGATAATTCCTATTTCACCAGTATGCTTTATACAGAACAAGAAGAGGGGGAATGGAGTAAGCCGAAACCACTTTCAGGTGAATTCTTCTCTCGAAAACATGATGGCCCCTTGGCGATAAATGCAGAAGGAAATAAATTGTTGTTAACGAGAAACCTGAGTGGTAAAGAACAAAAAGAAGGTGTTCGCTTCTTGTCTTTGTATGTAAGTGGAAAGGATAGAAATGGAAAGTGGGGACCACTGAAGCCTTTTCCATATTCTGTTAAGGAATCAAATACAGGACATGGATGTTTCTCCTTAGATGGTAATCGTATTTATTTTGTTTCTGACCGAGAGGGAACTTTAGGTAAAACTGATATTTTTTATAGTGACTATAAAATGGGGGAATGGCAAGAACCGGTAAATTTTGAAGCTGTTAATACAGAAGGAGAAGAAATGTTTCCTTTTATTAGTAAAGACAATAAATTGTACTTTGCTTCTAACGGACGCTTAGGGTTAGGCGGCTTAGACATTTACTCTATTGATTTGAATAATGAAGGAAGTCAGCCTGTTAACCTTGGTGCAGGAATTAATACTGCTGCCGATGATTTCGCTTTGATTGTTGATGAGACCCTGACAAAGGGGTATTTCTCCTCTAATCGAAAAGACTTCATCGATCGTGTTTATAGTTGGGAAAGAACTTCTCCTGAGATTAATTTAAAGGTGAATGTCTTGGTGAATTATAAGGTGAAAGAACCTATGGTAGATCAAGAAGTTCTTTTGATTGATGTACAGGCAAGAGACACTTCTGTTTTGATGACCAACGACTTAGGTGTGTTGGAAACAAAAGTTGATTTCGGGAAAGAGTATGAGATTAAGGTAGAGAAAGAACTGTATGAACAAGACGAGAAAGTTGAATTTAGTACTTTTGGAGTGTTCAAAGATACCAATTTGGTTCAGGAGGTATTGATGAATCCTACTTTTATCATTGCTCGTATTCATGTAATTAGAGAAAGTGATAAAAAGCCAATTTACAATGCTGCAATCAGTATGTATAATCCTAAAACCAAGAAAGATACCATGCTTTATACTGACGAAAATGGGTACGTAATTGGTAATGTTGATAGACACAGTAACTATTGGGTAAGGGCATCCAAAAAAGGATTCCTTGATAATGAGGCCTCTTTTTCAACAAATAACTATAGTGATAAAGAGGTCGAGCTTGAATTAGCTATGGTTAAAATTAAAAAAGGGGAAGTCTTTAAATTAGAGAATATTTTCTATGATTTGAATAAGGCAACATTAAGGGAAGAAAGTCGCGTAGCATTAGACAAGTTAGCAGTCTTCCTTATTGCGAATGGTGTAAAAATAGAGTTGAGCTCTCATACTGATTCACGTGGATCTAAAACATATAATTATGACCTCTCTCAAAGAAGAGCACAAGCATGTGTAGACTACTTGGTGAGCAAAGGTGTGCCAAAAAAATCGATCATTGCAAAAGGATATGGTGAGACCAGATTGGTAAACCGCTGTCGTGATGGTGTGAAATGTTCAGAAGAAGAACACCAAGAAAATCGTAGAACAGAGGCTGAAATTCTGGAAGTAGAGTAGGCTTGTTTATTAAAAGGTATAAAAAACGGCAATCGATTCGATTGCCGTTTTTTTATTGTGTATTATTGAAGATTACCTCAGCTTTATTTTGTTTAAATGCTTCGAAATCAATTTGACCTCTTCAAGACTTGGGGTTTCATTGATGCAATCAATTGAAAGTGACGATATGCTTTTCTGTAATTGATGATAAGCCATTCTAACCATTTCGTTGTGATCAAACGCCAAATCAGGAAGTTCTTTTAGATTGACCCATTGTGCTGTTTTAGCATCGTCATTGGCTTTTGGGGTAATGTTGCTCTTGTTCATTAAAAGGTAATGTGCAACAGAAACAACTCGAAATCTAGGATCCCGTTTTACTTCTCCAAAAGTATGAAACTGTTTCATAAAACTTATGGAGACGCCTGTTTCTTCCTTTAATTCTCTAACTGCAGCTTGTTCGGGTGTTTCGTTGTCTTCAATAAAACCACCTGGTACTGCCCAGCTTTTTCCATTGGCGGATTTTTTACGTTCGATAAGCAAAAGGTATAATCCTGAGGCGTCGAATCCAAAAACCACTGCGTCTGCGGCTAACTTTATATTTTGTTGAATACTCAAAGCGAATTGTTTAATAGGTCGTGTGAGGATACTTTTCAAGTGCTTTTTCTAGGCAAACCAAAGCCATTTCTAGCTCTTTTTTCTCTAACACATAAGCAATGCGGGCTTCGTTCTTCCCTAATCCAGGTGTAGCGTAGAAACCGCTTAAGGGTGCCATCATCACTGTGTTTCCTTCGTAAGAGAAATCTTCTAAAAGCCATTGGCAAAAATGTTCCGTGTCTTCCACTGGGAAGGTGGCAACAGCATAAAAGGCTCCTTTTGGTTTTGGACAATATACACCTTTGATTTTGTTTAATCCATCTACCATGATGTCACGACGCGCAACATACTCTATTGTTACATCGTCAAAGTATTTTTGTGGCGTTTTTAAAGCTCCTTCTGCAGCAATTTGTGCATAAGTTGGGGGAGAAAGACGTGTTTGAGCAAACTTCATCGCTCCTGCAATAAACTCAGCATTTCTTGAAATGAGCGCTCCAATACGTGCGCCACACATTGAATAACGTTTTGAAACGGAGTCGATCAATACTACATTGTTCTCAATCCCTTTTAAATTCATTACAGAGAAGGGTTTCGCTCCGTCATAACAAAACTCTCTATAAACTTCATCGGCAAAAAGAAATAAATCGTGCTTTTTAACTATTTCGCTGAGCTTTTCTAATTCTTCTTGTGCGTATAAGTAGCCTGTTGGATTACCAGGGTTGCAAATTAAAATAGCTTTCGTCTTTGCAGTGATCTTGTTTTCGAACTCTTCGATTGAAGGTAAAGCAAACCCATCTTTTATTGATGAGGTAACTGGCACGATGTTGATTCCAGCAGCTGCCGCAAAACCGTTATAGTTCGCATAAAAAGGCTCGGGAATAATCACCTCGTCTCCTGGATTTAACCCAACAGAAAATCCAAATAATAACGCTTCTGAACCTCCAGTTGTTACGATGATTTCGTCTGAAGTTATTTGAATGTCATTTTTTGAATAGTATTCTGCCAAGCCTTTACGGTAGGACTCAAACCCTGCGGAATGAGAGTACTCTAAAACTTTTAAATCAGAGTTCTTAACGGCGTCTATTGCAACTTGTGGAGTCTCAATGTCTGGTTGACCTATGTTTAAATGAATAACATGTTTTCCTTGTCTTTTTGCCTCTTCTGAAAATGGAACCAACTTTCTAATTGGCGAAGAAGGCATGCTGATGGCTTTTAATGATAATTCTGGCATATTTTCTGTCTGTTTTATTTGACCTCAAAAATAGTTAAGACTAATTGATTTAGTTCAATAATTTTAGGAAAGATTATCCAAGTACCTTTTAGCGTGTATTGTGTTTTCAATGTTTACCTAAGGAATTAAGCCTAAAATAAGACCTCTAATCAATAAATGTTCATCTTTTTCCAACCCTTTAACTTGTTTGTGCGTCTTAGTTTGTAGAAGATTTCTTTTTTGGACTGACTTTTGTTATTCTAGAATTAATCTTTATATTTGACTATTAACAAAATAAAACAATTGCTTATAGGAACATTTTTACTCTAAAAAACAGAATTACATTTTAAACAATAGTTAATCTCTAAACTGAGTAATTATGAACTTATCTAAACTAGAAGATAAAGATTTAATATCTTTATACATTAACGGGCAAGAAAAAGCATTTGAAGTTTTATTGAATCGCCATAAAAACAAGATATACAACTATATCTACATGAAGATTCGTGACCAGGCTTTGTCACAAGATATATTCCAAGAAACATTTATTAAAGTAATCAATACCTTGAAAAAAGGCACTTACAATGAAGAAGGTAAGTTTTTGCCTTGGGCAATGCGTATTGCACATAACTTGATGATCGACCACTTTAGAAAAACAAACAAGGTGAGAATGATCTCTGAGTCAAGCTCTAGGTATGAAGATTTTACCATATTTGATCTCCTTGAAGTGCAAGACAATAACGTTGAAGACGATATGATTTACAGTGAGTTAGTAAGTCAAATGGTCGAGTTGATTGAACATTTGCCAGATGCTCAACGCGACATCTTGAACATGAGAATTTTTAAAGAAATGTCTTTTAAAGATATCGCCAAAAAAGAAAACGTGAGTATCAATACTGCTTTAGGAAGAATGAGGTATGCATTGATTAATATTCGAAAGCTAATTGAAAAACATAATTTAGTTACTCCTCTTTCATAAATCATACAAACTCTTGATTCTATTGTTGTTGAACTTTGTTGGCTTCAACAGAACTTTCGAATAAGTTTTAAACCTTATTTAAAGCCTCATCATTTTTTGGTGAGGTTTCTCTATTTAGAATTTAACCCCCTCAGTGTTTTTTATAACGAAACAGTGGTTAGGTAAGCCGTCTACGAGCGCTGAATCAGCTTTTGTGGATATGATTTTTACTGGAGTTTCTAGTAATTTATTTTCTGCGAAAATATATACAGAGTTGTTTTTTATAGCAGTTTTTGGTAACGATGGATAGTGCTTGCTTTTTTGTTTTGAGTAAACAATCTGTACTGTAGAATTTGTAAACACACTTTTTTTACCTGTGAAAGTAAAGTGAGTTTCTATTGAAGCTGAATCTGAAATTTTTGTTCCTGTTCCTTTGAACTTTCCTGTACCGATCGTGTCCTTGCTTGGCCCAACAAAATAAATTTCTTGTGATTTTTCTAACACATTGACAAAGTCTATGGGGATGTGCGCTGTAACCTGTTGTGAGTTATGTTTAGCTAAAGTTAATAGTGATTCGTTTTTCTTAACCATAGCACCGGGTCCGATAGAACTCTCTAAAATAAAACCATCAAAAGGTGCTGCGTATAAATATCCTTCCGCTTTCTGTTCAAGCTTTTTCGTTGAATAATATTGGGTGTAGATGTTAAGTTTGTGTAAGAGATTTTCTTCTTCCTCAAGCCTTACTTTTGGTAGTTCTGGGAGGGGAAGCGTTCGGTCAATTTTGTGTTCAAAAGCTTTCCATTTGGCCAGCTCCTGTGGAATTTGTTCGCCTATTTTTGTGAGCGATTGTTGTACGAGATATTTATAGTTTAATCGGGCAATTAAAAGTTCATACAGTACCTCTAGTCGGTTGACTTTGATTAAAATTTCATTTTTTTTAAAAGCTGTTCCAGGTGTGAGTGAACGATTGTCGTGGTCTATTCTGCCCTCGACATTCATTTGTACTACAACTTCTTCCGTGTTGTTGATTATGCCAAAAAGCATTGGGGACTCAATATCTGGACCCGTTTTTACTTCCATTAATTGGAATTTTTCGATTGGGTTTTCGTCAGAAGATTCGCTGATTTCTTTCTCTTTTTGAACATTTAAAAACATCACCGAAATTAATCCAAGAAGAATTACCGTTATTAGAATGATCGTTTTTTGATGAGATTTCATTTTGAATGTATTCGTGTGTTATGTAAACAAAATTAGTAGAATTACCTGGTTATCCTAATAAAATTTAGTCCCTTAAAGGAATCTATTCTGTTTTACTCCTTAACTGTTCTTGCGATATATAAACAAGGACTTAATTTCGTTCAAGAGCCAAAAATTCTACTCCATGTTTTTTTTTGATTTTTTGGCATTTTCAGTCATAAATACTCAGTAAGCGCCTTCAGATGTTAATAATCTTGTTGAAAAGGTAAGTTTTTTTCTTGTTGAGTTAGCGCCATTACTGTTTACCTTTGTATATAAATTAACTTCAGATCAGCAATATGCTTAGTACAATATTTAAAAAGAAAGTTTCAGACGAACAATTAGCCAACGTTTTTGTGAACGGAATTCTAGAGGTTATTGATAAAGGATTTGTAGAAGTTAAATCGATTATGGAAGAAGATCCAGCCTTCTCAAAGAAACCAGATTTATCCCAGGCATCAGACGGTCATTTTGCAATGATTGTTATTGTTGGAAATATGGAGTCTGTTGGTGAATTTTTCTCTTCAAGTCAACAGCGCAATATCGAACCTTTAGTTTTTACACGATTAGCAGAATCATTTCAGATGGATGAACATAAGTTTAGAGGATATTTCAAAGAATATTCTGATTTCATGGCCCGCGTAAATCATCCTTCAAAAGTTACTTTGTACAGCATGTCAAAAGCGATGTTCCATAAGTACAGGTTGAACCAATATCAAGACGATTACTTTAAAAGTATGGATTCTCCAAACCCTTTATTCTTAAAAAGAATGGATGAAATCATGAAAAACTTTCTTTGGAATTGGGAAGCTTTCTTTAAGCGCTACAAAGTACAAATGTAAACCTCAGCTTATTTCCGCTGAAAATCTCCATTTCTCCAAGAATTAATAAACTTACTCCATGCAGCAGGGTTCAATAAGTTATTGATTGGTGTTTGTCCTTGCGTGTAGATTTGAGTTTGTCGCTGCTCTGTTTGCCAGTTGTATGACAAGCTTCCATCGGTTGGTACACGAGCTGCAACAAAAGCTAAGCTTTCACCAGATAATTGTTTTTGAGCTCTTCTTAACGCATCGTCGTATGGGTCCATCTCAACAAATGCACGGGCAAATTCTTCTCTAGATGGCCATGGATAAATATCTACTTCTGGAAGTAATAAAGTGTCTGGCGTCATCACATGTATTATGGAATAACGTACTTCTTTTAATGAGTCAGGTACGATATATGAGCTGGTTTTAAATCCAAACGCGTTAAATAGGATCGTATCTCCAGGTCGGGTTACAAAACTGAAGTAGCCATAGTAGTCTGACATTGTTCCTTTTCCTGTTGTTTTGTCAACAATTGAGGCGTAAGATACTTGGTCTAAACTATCGGCAGAAACCAACACTCCAGAAAATTGAACCAACTTCCTTTCTTCTTGTGCTTGAATTACACCAGTGGATATGAATAAAAACGCAACGATAAAATATATAAATCTCATAATCTTAGTTTATCATCTAATAATACAAAAATAAGTGCAATATGTTTATGTTTCAAATGTTAAAATAACCTTTGAAACTCCTCTTTAACTACTTTTATCGCTATTTCTGTAGGTAATTCATCCAGCTCACCAACAATTTCAAAGATCTTGGAGCTTAGGTCTGTTGCTGTAGACTTTTCATCCATTTGTTGAGCCGCAACGTTGATGATTTTAATGGTTTCTTCCTTGCTTTTTTTAACCATCTCCCAAGAAGAATTAGAAATGAAAATCTGTTGTGCTACATTGTGGTCAAATTCGTTTCGAATGTTGCTCAGTAACTCAGTCTGTAGTGCAATTGCACTTTTGTTGGTGTTGTGTAAACGCATGATTAAACTATGAGGGTTGATGCGTTCCAACAATAAAACTATTCTTTGATAAGCATCTGCTCTTGGCTCTAAGAAGAATTTTTGACGTTCTTGTTTGAGTTGAATACTCATGTGTTTTAAATCCTTTTCGTTGTTGTTCTTTATGAATGTGTAAACAACAAAAGCTACCGCAAGTGCTGGTATTAACGCGACAATAATATAAGTAATGTAATCCATTTTGTAAAGTTTCTTTCTTCAAATTTAATAGTGTTTCCGTAATATTCGATCATTATTAATTTTTAATTTACTATTTCAGTTAAAATTACCGCAATGAGTAGTTTTTAATTATTTTTGATGAATGACTAAGGTTTCTGATTTGAATTGAGTCAAACAAAATTTTAATATTTTGCTTTTGAAAATGTAAGCCTGAAAATAAATAGCTGTTATTTAGTGCTTTATTTTTAATTACAACCAACGCAACTCAGTAAATACCGTTATAGAGTTAAGAAGTAACTACATGAAACACAAAATATTTATTTTTATGGCAGTCCTTTTGGTGAGCATGGCTTGCCGAAAAGAGAAGACCAATTGGACAAGCGATTGGGTTGTTCCTATCGTTAATGACTCTTTGTTAATTAAAAATTATGTTAATGATTCTACTTTAGACATTAACTCAGATCAATCTATTCAGGTCATTGCTGATAGAACTTTGCTTAACCTTGACTTGTCTGAATTGATTAAAATTCCTGACACTTCAATTGTGCAAACTTTTGCTATTTCATTTGCTTCTCTTGAGTTGTCTCCTGGATTTACCTTTATCGATGAAGTCAAAGAACACGAGTTTACATTTGATGATGTTGTTTTGCGTGAAGCAAGAATAAAATCGGGTAAAGCTTTTATTCGCATCGAAAACCCAATTCCAACGAAAGGAATTTTTACCATTTCATTACCTGGTACAGAAAAGAATGGACAGGAATTTTCTCATACTGAAACTATAGATGGAGGAACTATTGTAGAACCGGGTGTCGGATTCATAACATTAGACCTTTCTGGATATACGATTGACATGAAAGGTGTCGACGGTGATTTGTACAATATGCTGCGGTCAAAAATGAATGTAAAAACAGATCCGAATGGACCAACCGTAACAATTACGGATCAAAATATTTTCAGAACTAATGTTGAGTTTAAAGGCTTGGTTGTGGATTATGCTAAAGGATATTTCGGAAACATTACTTTTTCTGATACGACCACAGTTAATGTGGATGAATTAAGTAATGTTGTTGGAGGAGCAATTAATGTTGATGACATTAATTTAGATTTAATCATTAGTAATGGTATTGATGTAAGAGCACAAGGAAATATCTCATTGTTTGAAAGTGTAAATTATTCCAACAACGTGGTGTCACTTAATCATCCTTATTTTGATCAGAACTTAAATTTGAATCCAGCAACCGGACAATGGCAGTCACTTACTCCTTCAGAGTTGTATTTCACCTTTGATAATTCCACTGGAAACTTGAAGGGGTTTCTCGAGAATTTAGGAAGTACATATAATGTAGGATATGCTATAACGCTTAACCCATACGGGAATACTTCAAACGGAAACGATGTGTTGTATCCTCAAAGTGATGTGAAAGTAAAGTTGAAAGCGAATTTCCCGCTATTGGTTGGAGCAGATGACTTAACTTTACAGGATACTTTTGCTATTGATTTTAAAAATGACAACAAGTTGCTGAGGGTTGAGTCTGGAAGGTTTATTCTGAAGTCAACCAATACTTTCCCTTTCGGAGCAGAAGTGCAATTGACCTTGCTGGATAAACATAAAAATACATTGAAAGTTTTAAATTCTAATGGGAAGATTTCTCCAGCATTAACCAATGGAAATACAGATGGACATATTCCGATTGAAGAACAAATTGAGTTTGTAGTTGACGAAGCCGTAACAGAGGCTTTAATTGATACAAAATACTTAATGGTTCGTGCTCAATTTTCAAGTACTTATTTGAATAATAATGTTGTTTATTCGAATGCTGCACTTAAGTTTTTACTTTCCAGTCAGTTAAAATTAAAAGCTAGTTTATGATTTCTTTGCGCATTAAAATGGTGTTGCTGACCTTGGTTCTTTGTTCTTTTGAACTCCTGAATGGACAAAGTTTATTGCCGGTTATGTATGATTCTACTCTTGCAAATCATCAGGTGAATGTTGTGGGGAACTTATTTCAACACAGCACGCGATTAAACAATGAACTTTCAAGAAAATTTATTTTTGGAGGAACAATAAACGATGAATTGAGTCTAAAGGTTTATGAAAATCAAAGCGATTACAATAGAGTAGGTTTTGGCGGACATATTGGCATAGAGTATAGGGCGCCAAATCAAATTTTTAAATCTAAACCCAATTGGAGTTGGATGGTGAATGTCTCAAATGAAGTACATGGTGCAGGAGAATATTCAAATGACTTATTTGGATTGGTTTTTATAGGAAACGCTCCTTTTTTAGGAGGTAATGCTAGTTTTACGAATACTTCAGGACGATTTGAGCAGTTTTTAAGCATTGGTGGAGGAATTCATGATCGAAAAACAAAATCTTTTTTAACCCTCAATGCGATTCTGCCACAACAGTTTTTTGAGTTAAGTGTAAATAGAGGAAATGTTGCTTTTAGTGAAACAGGAGATCAAATCGATTTGAGATTTGAAGGAGAGGTGTTGAGGGCCAATTCATATGCATATTTTAAAGGAATGGGGGCAGCTGTAAATTTTGACTTTAATCTGCCTTTTGGAGATTCTGAATCATTTAATGGTGTTGTGAGTGTTGTAGGTAGAAATTTGGGAGCTTATCAAATACATAATGCTGACTTTATTACCATAGATACAGAACAAAGCTTTACTGGTTTTTCATTAAATGAATTGTTGGAAGAGGAAGGAGTGGAAGCCTTGAAAGACTCCCTTAATGTTTCAGAAACCAATAAGTCTGAATTTAAAATGCTACCTGGGTTTCTTCAGGTAGGAAAGGTTGTGTTGGCAAATTCTCCAACAAAAGTACAATCTTTTTTTGGAGTTAGAATGTATACGAATAGAGTGTATAGGCCTTTGATCTATGCGGGAGTTCATTATCAACCCATTAATCAATTCTCTGTTGGCGCTCAAGGTTCCTTCGGGGGCTATGGGAATTTTAGGTTGGGATTATATGCCAACTATGTCACTAAGCAGCTCCTTATTGGGTTAGGAACTGAAGATGTACTAGGTGCTATTTTTGGGAGCCAATATGGTCATTCAGGATTAATAAGATTAGCATGGAAAATCTAAGAAAAATTATATTGTTGTTGATTTTTGTAACTCCTTTTATTGGTGTTGCTCAGATTCCTTTTTTTAAGAAGTTTACTAGTGGTCCTTTTGATCAAGGAAATGGGATTACACAGTTGCCAGACTCAAGTTATGCTGTAACAGGAGCTTCTGGAGGCTTCGATGAAAATTCAGGACAAGCTTATCTAATGCTGATCGATAGTGTGGGGAATCATTTGTGGACGAAAAACTATGGTGGTACTGGTGACGATGTGGGTGTGCGTGTTATTCACGTGCCTGGTGATGGCTTCTTTATTGCTGGATACACGAGTTCAACACCTAATGCTGATTTTGATTTTGTACTTTATAAAACGGATGAAACAGGAGAACTACAATGGGAAAAACGCTATGGTGGATCGGATTGGGAAAAATTACACGACGCAAAACTTTTAGCTGATGGAGGGTTGATATTGGTGGGACAAACTGAGGGGCTTTCTACGGATGGAGTTGATATGTTTCTTGTTAGAACAGATGCTTTAGGAGATACCCTATGGACCAAAACCATTCAGTCTCCTGAAGATGATGTAGCCTACGCTGTAGATACTATTTCTAGTACCCGTATTGTTGTAGGGGGTGACATGGGAGATGGCGGTATCCTTAAAGGAATGCTCGCTAGTTTTAATGTTGATGGAACGCAAGAATGGATTAAGTTTTTTGACCAAAGCGGAATCACAAGAGTGAGGAATATTGTTGTGTTTGAGGGTCATGTTTTTCTATTTGGAGGTCTTTATAATAGTGACCAATCCAGGATTGATCGTTGGCTAGGAAAAGGAGATTTTAACGGTGATTATGTTGGGCATTGGACGCATCCTTATCAAGAAGACGCTATGGTGACTGCTGGAACGATAAGAGATGCCTTTTCTGTTTACTTAGGTTTTCAGACAAAATCACCCGAATTGAATCCTTTCCAAAACGGGAATGATGTTTTTACTATGAAATTTGGGGCTAACCTCGTTTATATCGGAGCTAGTCAAAACTTCTCAGCTGTTGATGAAGACATTATTCATCAAATGATTACTGCAAATGATGGTGGAATTGTTCTGGTAGGGACTGTAAGCGATGACGGAGTGAACCCGTCTTTGGGTACAGATATTATGGTTGCCAGAATTGGTCCTGGAGATGAGGTTGTAGTAAGTCCTGACACAGGTCTAGACTTCGTGAGTTTACAAGAGGAGAAAAAATCCATATTGACTGTATTCCCTAATCCAACAGAGGATTTGATTTATTTTTCAGATAATGTAATAGGAATGCACTACGAAATTTTAAATTTTCAAGGCCAAGTAGTTCTTGAAGGAGTCATTGAGAGTACAGTTTCATTGCATGATCTTAATTCCGGAATATATGTAATAAAGGTACAAGACCAAGATCAACTGTGGACAGGGAAAATCATTAAAAGATAAGGATTACCACTCGTGTGCTTCGGCCTTAAACCATTTGTCTTGAACACGAAGGGTTTGCTCTATTACATCACGTACACAATGGTGGCCGCCTTTGAATGGTGATTGGTAGTCTGCAATCTCTTTAATTTCAACAGCGGCATCTTGAGGGCAAGCGGCAACGCCAACCATTGACATGACATTGTAGTCTGGAATATCATCGCCCATGTACAAAGTAGTCTCGTCCTTGAAATTATATTTCGCCTTAAGTTCTTCGTAAACTTTCACTTTATTCGATGCTTGAAGCACCACTTCTTTGATTCCTGCCGATAATAGACGATCTTTTACTGCTTTTGAATTTCCGCCGCTGATGATAAAAATAGTATAGCCCATTTTTGCGGCATACTGTAATGCATATCCGTCTCTAGAATTTAAAGTACGAACAGCTTCATTGGTGAGAATGTTTACTCCACCATCGGTTAATACGCCATCAACATCAAAAATAAAGGTGTTAATGAAAGGTAGTTTTAATTTGTAACTCATGATTTTTTAATTTCTTTTTCTATTAATTCGCTAAACAGTCGATAGAGTTGTTGGGTCTCAGGACGAGTGATGTCTTTTAAGTGTTTTTGAATGATGGATTGATCGCCTCTAGTTGCCGGACCTGTCTGCGCTTCAATTGGCGATAATGTTTCAAGTTTAGCTACCGTTTCTTGAATGAGTGGTTTGAGTAAATCAAAGTCCAAATGATGTGCTTTGAGGTGTTCTTGTGCTAAATGATACAAGAAATTCGTGAAGTTATTGACCATCACGGCTGCAATGTGAGTGTTGTATCTGTCTTGTGAGTTGGCAATAAGCACCCTCGAACTTAAGGTTTCTGCTAAGGTTTTTAATTCCGTTTCAAATGATTTTGTAGTTGCCTCAATTAAAAAAGGAACAACTGAAATATCAACGTTTCTATCTTGACTAAATGTTTGTAAAGGATAAAAAACTCCTAAATTTGATTTTTTAGGTAAACTTTCTAATTGAACACTACCAGAAGTGTAAGCTATTTTAACGTCGTCAGAAATTGAAGAAACTATTTCAGAAATAGCAGAATCTGAAACACAGATTAATGCTAAATTGTCTTTTGAAATCTTTTTAAGATCATCTATAACGTCCGAATTTAGCTTTTTAGCAAGATTTTTGGCTTTTGTTATATCTCTTCCCCAAACCCCGTTTATAGAATGTCCAACGCGGAATAATTGTTGGCCTAATTGATGGGCAACTTTACCCGTTCCAATAATTACAATATGTTTTTTTTCTACTTCCATGAAATGATGAAATAACAAAGCTTCAATTGGTCCAAAATTAACATTAAAATGATTCTAAATTAGCAAAGCTTTCTTAGTTTTGTAAAGTAAAATAAGAAAAGACAATGTTAGATAAAATTTTAAGAGGAATCTTCTCGATGAAAATGATGGCAGTCAGTATGGTCATCTTCGCTGTAGCAATTGCTGAAGCTACGTTTATCGAATCTGATTATGGTACGCCAGCCTCAAAAATCGCAATATACAATGCCCTATGGTTCGAAATTCTTTTACTTCACTTATCCATCACTTTGATTGTAAATATGGTGAAGTACAAAATGTACCAAAGAGAAAAATGGGCAACATTCGCATTTCACCTTTCATTCTTACTTATAATAGTTGGTGCTGCTTTAACGCGCTACGTTGGTTTTGAAGGTCAAATGAGAATCGCAGAAGGAGAAACAACAAACGTGCTTTATAGTGCAACTCCTTATCTTACTCTAAAATCAAACGATTTAGTCAACCAATACACGCATCAAGAAAAACGATGGTTGTCAGAAGGAGTAGAAAACCCATTTAGTTTTGACTTTCAGCTGCCAAATCAAGATAAGATTAATGTAGAATACGTTTCTTATAAAGAAGGAATGGTGGATTCATTGGTTGAGGACAGTGAGAACGGAAGAAATGCTTTGGAATTGGTGATTCGTGGTAAAAATCATTACCTATTTGAAGGTGGACAAGATCTGATTGGGGGAGTGAATTTCGCTTTCGAAAATGAAAATCCTTCTATGCCAGGAGTGAAAATTACTGATGAAGGAGGAATGTTGTACATCGAGTCAATTAGTCCTTTCAAAAGAGTGGATATGATGTCTTTGTCTAAGGAAGACCGAATGAGTAACAATATTGACCCTAGCGCTGTTACGGAAATTCCTGCTGATACTTTGGTTCCTTTCTTTCCGAATCAATTGTATATGATAGGAACAGAAAGTTTGGTGTTTAGACAATACAAAAGAAATGTGGTGATGCGAAAAATGAAATCTCCAGATAAAGATGGAGGATTCAATTACCTAACCATTAAACTTTCTAATGATAAAGAATCTAAACTTGTTGAAATCGAAGGTAGTCCAACGCATATTCTACAAGAACACTATGTTCAATTTGCTGGACTCAATTTTGAAATTGGATATGGAGCAAAACCTATTCTATTGCCCTTCTCTGTGAAATGTAGAGAGTTCCAATTGCATAAATATCCGGGATCGTCAATGGCAAGTTCTTTTGCCTCTGAAGTGACGGTTATTGATTCAACAAGAGGAGTCGTGCATGACCAAAGGATTTTTATGAATAACGTTATGGATTATCACGGTTACCGCTTCTTCCAGTCAAGTTATTTCCCAGATGAATCAGGAACTGTTTTAAGTGTGAATTATGACTGGTGGGGAACAACAGTAACGTATATTGCCTATTTAATTATGACCATTGGAATGGTAATGTCAATGTTTAATCGTGTAGGAAGAATGAAAGAGTTGAATAACTTAATTAAGAAATCTAGAACAAACCGTTCGAAAATGATAAAGACAATTACTTTGTTAATTGGTGTAGGTTTAGGGGGACTAACTTACGCCCAAGCAAATGAACATCCACATACAAATGAACATCCGCAAACAGAAGCGCATGTTCACGACCACGACCACGACCACGATCATGATCACGATCACAATCATGACCATGACCACGACCATGCTGAAGCACATGACCATTCAGCACATAGTACACCGCATCCTACGCCTAGAAAAATAGAGGTAAATTATTTATCAGTAGAAGATGCTGCCAAAATTGATGATTTGTTGGTGCAAGACTATGATGGACGAATCATTCCTTTCCATACCATGGCGGATAAACTGATGAGAAAGATTCACCACAGCGATAAGTTTGGTGAATACAACGCAGTTCAAACCATTATGGCTATGCATTTATATGGTCCTGATGGATGGAATGATATTGATTTTGCTTTTGTCTCGGTTAAGATCAGAGATGAAATCGGGACAGGGAAATATGTTTCGGTTAATGATATGGAGGACGAATTCGGAGTCTTTAAGTGGATGAAAGAATATGAAGTTGCGCATGGAAAAGCCGATGGTCAGAAAAATGAATTCGACAAGCAATTAATTAAATTAGGTGAACGCTACCGTTTATTGAAAGAGATATTTCAATTTCAACATTTGAGAATTATTCCTATCCCTGGAGATGATAACGGAACTTGGGTTTGGCCTTTCTCTCGCGATCTAAAAGACAAGGACCAAAAAGCAAATGCTTTAGCTACAAATCTTTTGAGAACATTGTTTTCTATATCACAAGGAGAAGCGACTTTCTCAGATGCCCAACAATTCCTTGCTCCACTCAAAGAACATCAGTGGGAAGAGTTGAGGAAATACGAGGCAGAGAACCCGCATTTAGATAAACTTACTCAAAGACATGTCGATGTAGAAATTGCTTACAACAAATTTAAAATCTTTGATAAAATTCAATCTTTCTACTTTTTATTCGGGTTTTTGTTACTGATTTTATTCTTCTTTAGAACTCTTGTTACTCCCACCCTGAAAAGTGAAGCGATAATTAAAAGAATTACTTTTATTTTAGTTGGAGGTGTGGTGGTTGTTTTCCTCGGCCATGGTGCTGGATTAGGAATGCGCTGGTATATATCTGGACACGCTCCATGGAGTGATGGGTACGAAGCGGTAATCTTTATTGCTTGGTCAACAATTTTGGCTGGATTGTTCTTTGTTAAAAAGAATCCTGCAGTAATCGCGGCAACTACCTTGCTTTCAGCAATGATGTTGTTTGTTACGGAATTGAATTTGTTGGACCCTGAAATTACTCCTTTACAGCCTGTATTGAAATCGTATTGGTTGATGATTCATGTGGCCATTATTACTTCTTCTTATGGATTCCTTGGTATTTCTGGAATTTTAGGATTGGTGAACATGATCTTGTATTTGTTGAAAAACAAAAAGAATAAAAAACGACTTCAAATGAATATCGTGGAGTTAACAGCTGTTTCTGAAATGGTGTTGATTATAGGTTTGTTTATGCTTACGATCGGAACATTCCTCGGTGGAGTTTGGGCGAATGAATCTTGGGGTAGATACTGGGGGTGGGACCCAAAGGAGACTTGGGCACTAGTCTCCATGTTGGTTTACGCAATTATTATTCACCTTCGATTTATCCCTGCCTTAAGTAGTAGATTCTTATTTAACGTATTAAGTCTTTGGGGGTATTCTGCAATTTTATTTACCTTCTTCGGAGTAAACTTTGTTCTTGTAGGATTACACTCTTATGCACAAGGAGAAGGGGTTGCTGAAACTCCAACTTCAGTGATTATTGCGGTGATTTTATTTGCAAGTTTTACTTTGCTCGTGACTTACAAGTACCTCATGGATACTTATGTTATTCCTAAAAGAATTAAAAATGGTAATGTATAACTTCAAAGTCAAAGATATCAATGGTCAACCTTTTGATTTAAACGAATTGAAAGGAAAGAAGGTAATGATTGTAAATACAGCTTCGGAATGTGGATTAACTCCGCAATATGAGCAGTTGCAGTCTTTGTATGAGGAAACCTCGCGAGATCAATTTATGATTGTTGGTTTTCCGGCCAATGATTTCGGACAACAAGAGCCTGGAACTAACACAGAAGTAGCGGCATTTTGTCAAAAGAATTATGGAGTCACTTTTCCCATGATGTCCAAAATTGCGGTGAAAGGTGAAGATCAACATCCTTTATTTACTTGGTTGTTAAAAGAAAGTAAAAAGAATGGTGGAGCAGAGGAGGTAGCATGGAACTTTCATAAATTTTTGATTGATGAAAATGGGAATTTTGTGAAAGAGGTTCATCCCAAAATTTTGCCAAATGCTCCGGAAATTAAAGAATGGATCAATGGATAGAAAGGTTGATATATTAGCAATAGGTGCACATCCAGATGATGTTGAATTGGCTGCAGGTGGAACAATAATCAAAAGCGTACAACAAGGCAAGAAAGTCGCTATTGTTGATTTAACACAAGGTGAGTTAGGCTCGAGAGGAACTATTGAAACACGTTATGATGAAGCAGCAACAGCGGCGAAAATAATGGGAGTTATCCACAGAGAAAACCTAAAAATGGCGGATGGTTTTTTTGAAGCCACTGAAGAAAACTTGTTGAAGCTCATTACTGCTATTCGAAAATATCAACCAGAAATTGTATTGGCTAATGCGCCTGAAGACCGTCATCCTGATCATGGAAGAGGAAGTCAGTTGATTTCGAGGGCTTGCTTTTTATCTGGGCTTCTAAAAATAGAAACTGAATCAGATGGAGAAAAACAAAAACATTGGCGACCAAAAGTAGTGTACTTTTATATCCAAGATCGTTACCTTAAACCTGACTTTGTAGTAGATGTAACCGAGCAGAGAGATCTAAAGTTTGATTCTATCTTAGCTTATAAAACTCAATTTTATCAAGAGAATATGTCAGGTCCTAAAACACCAATTTCAGGTCAAGAATTCTTAGACTCCTTGGAAGGTAGATTGATTCAATATGGTAGAGATATCGGTGTGAAGTACGGAGAAGGATTCATTACTGAGCGTCCAGTTGGAATAAATGATATTACAAAATTTCTTTAATTTCTAATTTATTGGTTTTAACTTCATCCTTTCAAAAGCTATAATTTAATCAGATGCAGGAGAGGTTGAATAAAAAAGTGCTGTTTTTGGCCAGTTGGTACCCAAGCAAGAAAAACTTGTCTTTGGGGAATTTTGTTCAAAAACATGCAGAAGTCGCTAATGACGTCGCTCATGTTGATGTCTTGTATGCTGTTTCAACTGATGAGGTGAATTCTGTCGAGATCTCAGATGAAGTGATCAATGGTGTGCGTACTGTTATTGTTTACTATCCAAGAATCGAGTCTACAGTTCCAATTGCTTCTTCGCTGAAAAAAAAGAATGCTTATTTTAAGGCCTTAAAACAAGGGTTTGAATTGCTCAATCAGAAGTATGATTTAGTTCATTTGAATGCCGTTTTCCCCGCAGGAATGTTTGCCTTATGGCTGAAGTCAAAGCATCAACTTAATTATATCATCACTGTTCATTGGACCGGGTTTTTACCCCATCATCAAGTTTATAGTCAGTATCCTTTTTACATTAAGAAAAAGTTCCGCAGTATTTTTAGAGCTTCTGATTTGGTGCTTCCTGTCTCAGATCATTTAGGGAAGTCGCTTCAGCAATTAGCATTGATTAGTAAATATCAAGTGATGCATAATGTTGTGGATCATGAATATTTCTACCCATCAATAAAGAATATAAAGCATTCTCAGGCAATTCGATTTCTTCATGTTTCCTCTTTTAATGACGAGCACAAAAATATTTCAGGAATGCTATCAGCCTTTGGTCAGCTTGACCGTGATTTTATTTTGCACCTGATTACAGAAGGAGAGGAAAGTGAAGTCTGGGAGGCAATAGCATTGCATAATATCCCCAAAGAAAAATGTATCGTTGAGGGGCGAAAGCCGGCTGAGTGTATTGGAGAAGCCATGCGTTTAGCTGATTGCTTTGTCTTGTTTAGTAATTATGAAACCTTTTCTGTAGTCTTAGCAGAAGCGTGGACCACTGGCATTCCAGCAATTTATAGTCAATGTGGAGGTTTAACAGAAATCAATAATGTTGATTTAGGAGTGCAGATAGAAGTTGGTGATGAAAGTACATTATTAGAAGCTTTATCAAGCTTCCAAAAAGGTGCTTATCCATCAGAAGCCATCATTCAGTATGCGCAACGCTTCACTCTCAAAAGTTTAAGAAGTATTTTCTATCAAGTTTATAGTTAACTATTTATTTGAGATTGTTTCATAATTGAGAATTTATATACTATTATTGTAACAAACTACAAATAAAACATATTATGAAGAAACTATTACTTTTAGGATTTGGAGTGTTAATGGCGGGAGTTATTAATGCACAAGTTATTTTTTCGGGAGTCTCTCCCGCTGCAATTCAAGGGAATTATAACCTATCATACGCAACAGGTTGGGGAAATGCAAGTTTTCCTGATTTAGAAGATCCAGCGAATTCTGTTCAAGAGGAGTTGGTCATGTATGCTGATGACAATGAAGCCTGTGATCCTGCAACAAACGGAGCCGCTTTAACAGGTAAAATAGCCATTCTTTACAGAGGAAGTTGTGAGTTTGGTGTAAAAGCATACAATGCACAGCAAGCTGGAGCTATTGCTGTTGTTATTATTAACAATCAGTCAGGAGCCTTAGTAAATATGGGAGGTGGAGTTCAAGGTCCAAACGTAACTATCCCTGTAGTGATGATCAGTGATATTGATGGTGCCACAATTGTTAACGAAATGGCAAATGGTCCTGTAACTGTTTTTATCGGTAATAAAGCAGGTTTTTATGCAGACGATTTAGGATTGACAAAGGCTCAAATCTTACGTCCACGTTATTCATCAGTGCCATCAATGATTGCAACAAATGGTACGGAATACGACTTAAACTTGGGAGGAACAGTTTATAACTATGGTTCTAATGACCAAGCTGCTGTAACTTTACAAGCTATCATTACTTACAATGGAACTGAGATTTATAACGAAATTTCTACTCCAGAAGATATGTTCTCAGGAGATAGTTTAGTGGTTACACTTCCAGACTTTGCACCAGCTACTTGGGACGAAGGATACTACAAGTTAGTGTATAAAACAACTGCAGATGCATTTACTGATGAGTATGATTTTGATAATGAAATTGAATCTGACTTTGTAATTAGCGCAACAGATCTTTCGTATGCAAAAATTATTGATACGACAATGCTACCAAATTCTTCAGGTGGAATTAGACCAGTAGATGGTTCTGGGAATGCTATTCCAGAATACTCTTCTTGTATTCACTTTAAAGATCCAAATGCAAGCAGATTAGCTGCTTCTGCTATAACTTTCTCTGCAATTAAAGGAAGCAATGCTACAGATACATCTTTAGCAGGTGAAGAGATTTTATTGCAGATCTATACTTACGACGATGTGTTTACTGATATGAATGATGCTGGTTTCTCTAACCCAATTCAAAACTTTAGCGACCTTGTGATACAGAATTATTCTTTCCCGTCTGATTTAGGAGGTGAGGTAATTACAGTAGATTTTGACTTAGAAAACATTGTTGCATTACAGGATGACCAACGTTATATGTTCTGTGTAACTACTTTTAATGAAGAATTATATTTCGGAAGTGACCCAGATAGAGATTATACTGCAAACATGGATTTATATATGCAGCCATTATTCCCTATTGAAGCAGGTTCAGGAAACTTTAACCCAGTTGGATTCGGACCAGAGTCTGTACCTGGAATCTCTGTATCATTTATTTCTTCTGCTCAAGTTAGCTTGAAAGAAGAACAGTTGGCAATCAACATGAATGCATACCCTTCTCCAGCTTCTGATGTATTGAATATTGATTTCAAACAAAATGAAGTAAACAAAGTGGAGTTGGTGAACATGATGGGGCAAACAGTTGTTGCTCAAGATGTAGCAAGTAACGCCAATACTACAGCTTTAGATGTTGCTGGTGTTGAAAATGGTGTTTACATCGTTAAGGTTTACTTAACAAACAATATGACTCACACAATGCAAGTAGTAGTTAATCACTAAGCATTTGTCTATACATTTTATTGAAGCGGGACCGTTCATTCGGTTCCGCTTTTTCGATTTCTATTCGCAACTTGTTCTTATAAAATGCTTGGATCCGCCCCCTGAGGAAATGGAAAGCTTAATGCTTTGTTTGAACATGCAAAGCACAGCAATACAGAGCGACAGTAGAAGCTCCTGAAGTGCTGTTGTGGGTGCGTTCTAACAAAGCGTTAACTTGGAATTGGATAAGGATGAAGGCGCCAATAAATAAAAAAAACTTATTAATAACTGAAGTTTCGATTCAGTCCAAACTGTAGGAATGGTTTTGCTGGGCGGGCATCTTTCTTAAAGTGCACGGGGTAGCCTTCTGAATTTAACATGGGATAATTCACATTCGGCGTCCTCCATCGCTCTGGAATGAAATATTTATCATGCATAAAACGATTTTGCAAGGTGTGACGTACATTTTCACTATCTACTCCAATTACTGCGGAAACATAATTTCCATACATAATTTGATAGTCGATTCCTAAGCTCAATACGCCATGACTTGTTTTTCCGTAATGTGTTTTACTTAAATCCTTGAATCCTTTCTGATAAAGACTGTCTCTAGTGTTTTGCAGGGCTGTTCCACGGGTCTCACCTGTCCAAAGTTGGGTGTTCAAACTGATGTTGTATAAATCATCGTGATAGCTGATGCTGGCATGGTTCGTTCTGAATCTGTCCCTCCCCGAACCTGCGAAAATATCATTCTCAATGTATAGACTGACTTGTTGAATGTGTACACCCCAACCTCCCGAACGTTGTGAGGTGCCTATGTTGTCAAAATACCAAAGATAATTATAAGCAACAGCAAAATTGTTTTCACTTTGGTGGTTTAGTCCATCAAGTATTAGTTGGGGTGTAGTATTTTTCTTGCCTCCCATTAATGCTATACCTGTATTGACTCGTTGAGTTACAAAGTTGGTCCTTTCTCCAAAGTGTGTACTGTTGAACCGAATATGGTTTCCAATATTGACCTGTACAAATTCGTATGAATAATAGGCTTGAACCCTTAGCCCAACTTGATTAATATGAGTTCCTAGATCTGCTGAAACTCCTACTTGAACCCCCCAGTCGTTTTCTCCCCACTTTTGAGCAAGCACTGCATGGTGTAGACTGAAACAGCAAATAATATACAGTAGGCAGGTCCTCATACTTAATCTAATTCGTATGCTCCAATGTCTGTTGGTGTGTTTCGAAGTACGCCAATAATGTCTGTTGTAACATGGTACGGAGTATTGCTGTTGGCATTATCCTTAGCAGGGGAGGAGGGTAAGATTTTAAAGACTTGACCTTCCACATATTCAAATTGTGGGTTTTGATTCCAAATTGTATTGACGAAGCCTGGATGTGAAGAAATAGGAATTTGTTTGATTAAATTGGTATTGTAATCAAGGTCTATGTTGACAGTCCCATTTTGTGTGAGGGTGTCATATACAATTTGAATATCTCCGCCTCCGTAAATAATAGAATTGTAAAATGCACCTTCGTTAACATCACCAATGTAAGTAAAACCATCTGTTCGGGTAAAGTAATTCTTAATGGCCACAGCTGGTTGACCACCTTCTGATCCATAGCTTAAAAATTGTGAGTGTTTAAATGTGTGATCTCCACCTTCTAATAAAAAATAAGCGTAAAGTCCATTGCTGTGAATATTTAAGTTTTCCCCGTAAACCCGACCTCCGGAATAATTGAAAATTCCATAACTGGCTTGATTGTAGATTTCGGAGTTTGTAATGCTCAAAGTATATCCTGTGTTTGAAGGGTGTTCACTGAATATATGAACTCCAACGGTTCCGTTCCTCATAATGAGGTTGTCAATTGTACTGGGAAGTGCTTTACTTAAATAGATCCCATAATATTGTCCTGAAACATCTTTGTAAAAAGGCTCAAGTCTGTCTCCTTCAATATATACCTTATTATCAAAATCGCCCTGAATATGAAGTTCACTCGAATCAACGTAGAGCATTGCTCCTTTATGCATATGAATCCTTGTTCCAGGATGTATGGTAAGTGATTGAGAAGGGGGAACAACGGCAAGGTTGTAAATAACATGTGGTTTATCTGCGTACCAATCACCGTTTACATATTCGTTGTTGTAAAAGTAAGCGTCTTGTCCCCAAGCTGCAAGTTGTACCGTTTGTTCTTTGCCGTTGGTCTCAAATCGAACTTTATCCTCTATAATGAAAATTGATGGGTCGTTATTTTCTCCAAGGGTCACTTCCACAAACATATATAAACTGTCATTTGCTGGGAGTACAATATCGCTAAACTTAACACCAGATACACCATCAAGGTTAACCCTGTATGGCGAACTTTGTCCACCTTCCAATATCACATGGTCTATTTTTACTGGTCGATTTGAGGTATTATAGATTTTAAATCTTTTCGTAGTCGAACCAACTGTCGTAAATACAGTATCAAATAAAACAGTATCTACCGAAAAGCTTAGGTTTTCTTTGGAGAACAAAATATCCTTTTTACAGCTAGAAAGGAAAGATGCTGCCCATGCCATGAGGACCACTGGAATGATAAAGAGTAATTTTCTCAAAGTTTATTGTTTTTACGTTGCTAAAGTAACGATAAATAATTGTTTTTATTTTTATTGACTACTATTCTAAATAATTAAACTATTTTTGTGAAAGGTAATTTAGAAATGAAAATATTTTGCACTTCAATTGTGTGAATTGAAATTTAATTACTAAATTTGCCATCCGATTTGAGATAGAACAAGAAATTTTAGTTAAAATGAAAAAAGATATACATCCAGAGAACTACCGTTTAGTAGTGTTTAAAGATATGACAAATGACTATTCATTTGTTACACGTTCATGTGCTGAGTCAACAGAAACGATAAAGCATGAAGATGGAAAGGAATACCCACTTGTAAAATTGGATATTTCTCACATGTCACACCCATACTTTACAGGGGTAGAGCAGTATGTAGATACAGCAGGACGTATTGATAAGTTCAAGAACAGATATGCACGTCACATGAAAAAATAGTGATTGCATCAACTGATGATATTTAAGAGGAGAGCGTTAAGTTCTCCTTTTTTTTATTTTCAAAATTCAATAAAGGATGTTCTTGTCTTTTATTTATATTCTAATTACTTTTGACTATATTTATAAATAAAAAACTATGGTGAGCAATTCGTTTTATAAGGACTTAGAGTTTTCAGAGGATAAAGTAAAGGTTTCTGTGATTTTAGAGACCTCTTTTACAAAAGAAATTAGGATTGCCTTTAAAAAAGGTCAGATCATGAAAGAGCACAAAACTGCTTTTCCGATTATTGTACATTTATTAGAAGGTGAAATTGAGTTTGGTGTGGAAGGACAGAAGCATCATTTGTCGAAAGGAGATATTCTTACTTTAGAAGGAAATGTGCCTCATGACTTGTTGGCCAATGAAGAAAGTATTGTGAGGTTATCACTTTCGAAGTTAGACACCCCAGATCGTGTAAAACAAGTAGCAAAGGATTCTAAGTAATGAAAGAAATAGAAAACAGAGCAGACGTAAGTCAATTGGTGCATTCATTTTACGATAAGATTCGAGCAGATGAGGTGTTGGGACCAATTTTTAATGCGCATTTAACAGATGAGCAATGGCCTCCCCACCTTGAGAAGTTGACTGACTTTTGGGAGACCAATTTATTTGGAATTCCAAAGTTCAAAGGAAATCCTCCAATGGCACATGCTAAAGTTGACCAGGCTTTGAATTACGGAGTAACGCAAGAACATTTTGCGCATTGGTTGCGTTTGTGGTTTCAAACAATTGATGAATTGTTTGTGGGGAAATTAGCCGATAGAGCAAAAAATGCCGCAAGAAAAATGTCAACAGGTTTGTTTATGGCCATATGGAGCCAAAGACCAGAAAATAATTTACATTAAATAAAAATATATTATTATGGGAGTAAAATTTAAAGGTACATCAATAAGTACAAGTGGTAACTTTCCAAAAGTTGGAGATGCTTTACCTGAAATGAAATTGGTTAAATCTGATTTGTCAGAATTAAATACAAATGAGCTGAAAGGGAAAAAAGTTGTGTTCAATATATTTCCGAGTGTTGATACCGCCGTATGCGCGATGCAATTGACCAAGTTTGCAAATCAACTAAAAAACCGAGAGGATGTTGCTTTGGTTTTTACTTCTTTGGATTTACCTTTTGCCTTTAGTCGCTTTTGTTCAGCTGAAGGCATCAATAATGCGATTACAACTTCTGATTTCCGTTACCGCGATGCGGATCAACTTGGGGCGGTGATGAAAGGTGGACCATTGGCTGGTTTGCATGCCCGTGGCGTAATAGTTACAGATGAAAATCTTGTGATTCAATATTCTGAATTGGTTGAGGAGGTTACAGACGAACCAGATTATGACGCTGCTTTAGCAAAAGTTTAAGACTGTTTTGATTGTACACATAGAATTGTGGTATTAATTGCTTATCTTTTTGCAAAAAGATGATGATGAGGTACTTTGTTTTAAGTTGTACAGTATTAATTGTTTCGTTCACTTTTGGACAAAAAAATAGTGTTGATCTTGATCCCCAAACTAAAATAGAATTAGCAACACACTTCTTGACCGCTCAAGAAAAAGAAGGCGCAAAGGTAATGGCCTATTTGGAAGATGGAAGTACTGTGGTTTTAAAAGCTTCAGAAGGTCATTTAACCTGCGTATATGATGATCCCCAAAAGGAAGGAATTCAATTTGTTTGTTACCATAGTCAACTCGAGGACTTTATGACCAGAGGAAGGGTGTTGAAAGCACAAGGAGTTTCGACAATTGAAATACGTAAAAAAAGAAAGGAGGAAATTGAAGCCGGAAAACTATTTTTCCCGAAGGGACAAAGCATGATGTATGTCTTTGATGGAAAGGAGGAAAATATTGATGCGGAAACCGGAGTTGTTAAGGAAGGAAAGTTACGGTATGTAATTTATACGCCTTATGCCACTCAAGAGTCTACGGGCTTACCACTTTCTCCTTCCGCGCCTGGTATGCCGTGGTTAATGGATCCAGGAACACACAGAGCGCATATTATGGTGAGCCCAATGTAATAAATTAAAACAAAAGATGATGGAAAGAAAACCTAGTTATGAAACAGTATCTGAAGCGGTTAATGACCTCATTAAACGTGGATATACGACCGACTTTTATGTCGAAGCAACAAAAGATTGTATCGTTTGCCGAAAGTCTGATTTGGCACTTTCAGCAGATGATTTTGTAATAGATGAGGTACACCGTTTTGAAGGAGAAAATGATCCAGGTGATTCGATGATTGTATATGCTATTTCGTCGACGAAGCACGATGTGAAAGGGGTACTTACGAACGCTTATGGGGTTTACGCTGATGGTGTAACTTCCGCAATTATTTCTCACTTGCATAAACAAATAAAATAAGTATGAGTACACCAAAGAAACCCTTGAAAAGAGTAGAAGCATTGAAGTCTTTTAGTCGTGAACATCACCATGGTTTACTTTTGGGGTGGAAGATCAGAAAAGGGATGAGCAATGGAATTGCTATTGATCGCATCAAAAAATACGCTGACTGGTTTTTCGAAAATCATTTAGTTCCTCATTTCGAAGACGAAGAGAAATATATTTTTCCTATTCTTGGAGAAGATCATGAAATGATAAAAAAAGCGCTTTCAGAACACCGTAGATTAACAAGGCTGTTTACCGAAGAAGAGGATGTTGAAAAAGCATTACATCATATTGAAGAAGAGTTGGATAGACATATTCGTTTTGAAGAACGTGAACTCTTTATGCTGATTCAAGAAGTTGCTACACCAGAACAATTAAAAAAAATAGAAGAGGTACATGATGATTCTGATTTCGTCGATAATACCACAGATGTATTCTGGGAGTAAGCTTTAATCCTCCAAAATCTTTCCAGGATTCATAATGTTGTTGGGGTCGAATAATTGTTTAATTCCTTTCATTAAACGCAATGATGCAGCTGTGAAGGGAATGTCCATATAGGACTTCTGAACCAATCCTATTCCATGTTCTCCTGAGATGGTTCCACCTAGTTGAACAGTAAGTTCAAAAATCTCACGAATGGCTATGGGCAACTCATTATTCCATTGGTCCTCGCTTAAATCTCCTTTGATGATGTTCACGTGTAAATTTCCATCTCCAGCATGTCCATAACATACCGATTGGAATCCATATTTTTCTCCAATTTGCTTAACTCCTGAAAGTAAGTTTGGGAGTTCGAATCGTGGAACTACTGTGTCTTCTTCTTTATAAATTGAATGCGATTTTACTGCTTCACCTACTTTTCTTCTAACTTCCCAAAGTTTGTCTTTTTGCGCTTGACTGTCTGCAAATAAAATTTCTCCCGTTTCGAATTGCTCCAGCACTTCAGCGATTTTCTCACATTCTTCAATAAGTTTGTTTTCGTCAAAACCATCCACTTCAATGAGCAAATGAGCAGCATGATTGTCGGCTACCTCTAGTTGAATGGACGGAATGTTTTTTATGGTCCAAAGAATAGCATCTCGCTCCATAAACTCTAGGCCACTTGGGGTAATCCCCGTTTTCAATATAGCTGCTACGGCCTCACAAGCTTTTCTTGCATCATAGAATGGCACCAACATTAACATGTCAACTGTAGGATGTGGTATAAGTCGCAATACAATTTGGGTGACCACACCTAAGGTTCCTTCACTCCCTACAATTAACTGCGTAAGGTTGTATCCTGTTGCATTTTTCAACACATTTGCTCCCGTCCAAATGACTTCACCAGAAGGTAGAACAACCTCAAGGTTGAGTACATAATCTGCCGTTACTCCATATTTTACAGCTTTTGGACCGCCACTGTTCTCGGCAATATTCCCGCCTATAAAGCAGCTTCCCTTAGATGCAGGATCTGGTGGGTAAAACAACCCTTTCGCTTTAACGGCTTCTTGGAGAACTTGCGTAATTACTCCAGGTTGAGTTGTCACTTGATAGTTGTTTTCATCAATGCTAATGATTTTATTCATTCGTTCTAAGCTCAAGGCAATTCCGCCTTTGATCGGTAAAGCTCCTCCGCTTAGTCCTGTTCTAGCTCCTGAAGGTGTTACAGGAATCTTGTGGGCATTGCAATACTTTAAGATTTCCGCAACTTCTTTTGTGGTTGAAGGTTTCAATACCATTTGCGGACGGAACAGTAAATCCTCAGTTTCATCACGACCATATTTATCTAAATCATTTTCATGAATAGACGCAATGTCTTTAAATGTTTCGGATAGATAAATGATGTGCTCTTGTGTCATGATTTATGGAAATAAAATGTATAAAAAAACCCTTAGTCAAAACTAAGGGTTTTTTAAAATTAAAAGGAAAAAAATGAACTAATTTGCGATAATTTCAAACTCTGTTCTTCTATTTTCTTGTCTTCCTTGAGCACTGTTATTGGTCGCAATTGGTTGAGATGAGCCATATCCTTTGGCAGTTAACCTTCCTGCTGAAATGCCTTTACTTTTTAAGTAAACAACTACAGCATCTGCTCTTTCTTGAGATAAGACATTGTTTGTTGAAGCTGACCCTGTGTTATCGGTGTGACCAGAAATTTCAACTTTTAGTGAAGGTACATCTTTGAGTAGACTTACTAATCTGTCTAACTCTGCGTTTGATTCGCTACGTAGCGTGGCTTTACCAACATCAAAGAAGATATTGCGCAAGGCAATTTTGCTTCCTACAGCAATGTTTTTTAATTCAATAGTTTTGTTGATTAAATTGTATTCACTTCCATCTGGAATGTCAAAGTTTTCAGAATGAAATAAGTAACCCTCTGCTTTTACTGCGATTCCGTAGTTTTTTCCTGCTGTTAATGAAAGTAAGAACTTACCTGTTGCGCTGTTGGTTGTAAAACGCTCGATGACTTGGCCTGTTTTGTTATCCGTAATTTCGATAGAAGCTTCAACTGCTTTGCTAGTAATTGCATCTATTGTTTTTCCTTTAAAAACAGTCAATGAAACTTTGTTTACGCTTACAACATCTTCGATTTGTGGATCTTTAATCGGTTTGGCAATAGAAGCTAAAAGGTAATCTTCTACATCCACAATTGGGTTTTTAGGTTCTCCCCAGAAGGTCACTTTATAAATGTCGAATCCACCAGCTCCACCCGGACGGTTTGAAGAAATATAGGCGAATTTTCCGTTGGCTGTTGCAGCAAAGAAAAAGTCGTCATACGGAGTGTTGATTGGATATCCCATGTTTACAGGTTTCGACCAGTTTCCTTGAACCCTGTGTGAAACGAAAATATCGTATCCACCTACTGATTCGTGTCCTTGAGAAGCAATGTACATGGTTCTTCCATCAATATGCATATATACAGGACCATCATTGAATGCACTGTTTACAGCTCCAATTGCAGATGCTGTTCCGTAATTCTTTTTCATTTTACTTTGCATTCCAGAGAACATGATATTTGTTCCTCTGTTGTTGTTTTCATTTCCTCTTGCAAATGTAATGTTGTACCCATCGTGACTATAAGAAGCGTACATGTCATTGGTTCTGCTCGCACTGATTTGATGTGGCATAATTACAGGAGTTCCCCAATTGGCACCGTTCAATACAGATTCGTAAATGTCTGTTTGACCACCATTGTCTTTATGCAAAAGCATCTTTGTACCATCATAAGAAAGGTTATTTACGATATCGTCTAAAGATGTATTCACGCTTCCTGGGATAGGTTTAACTTTTTGCCATGTTCCTTCATCATTGTAGGAAATGTAAATGTCATGATCATAATTCCCAACCTCATTTGGTTTGTTTCCATTTGGTCGGTTTGAACTAAAGATAATTTCTGATCCATCGGTTGTAATAGCTGGTGCGATTTCATCGAATTCAGTATTCAAAGACTCCATGTTGTCTACCCAGCAACGCACAGGATTCGCAATCGATTTTTCTGCAAAAGCTATTTCACGATTTCGCATAGAAACAAACTTTGAAAAGTTGTCTGACTTTCTATAATTGGCTTCGAATGCCTTGTAAGATGCTTTAGCTGCTTGAAAATCACCTTCTAGTTGCATGGCGTTTCCATGATAATAATACAAGAAAGGATCGCAAGAAGGGTCTAATTCATGTGCTTTTTTTAGGAAGGGAATAGCCTTATAAGGTGAAGTAGAATGAATGTATGCCACTCCAATTCTGTAATTATTTAAAGCATTATTTGGGTTGAAAGCTTGTGCTTTTTCAAATTCTATTAATGCTTTCTTAAATGCTAATCCTGGATCACGCACTTCGAAAACGGCTAATGTTCCTTCTTCAAAAAACGGTGTTCCATTGCTGATGGCATCTGTTGCAGCTTTAAAACCATCAACATCATCTTTAAAATTACTGCGTTTAAAATCAACGTTTTGCGCACTTGCAATTCCACTGAATAGAAGTGCTGCGACAAGTATATATTTATCTAATATTTTCATAATTTTCAATTTTAGAATCCACAATTTTGTGATGCGTATTGACCTCCTGTTTCAGCGCCTAATGCTTTGGCTTTTTCCCAGTCTTCACATGCACCATTCATGTCGCGAAGCATCTCTCTAATCATTCCTCTGTTTACATAGGCAGTAGCGTAGTTACTGTCTAATTGAATCGCTTTATCTGCAGCAGCTTTAGCTCCTTTGTAATCTTCTTTTTTGAATTTTACAGCGGCAATGTTAGCATAAGCTGGTGCGTATTTATCGTTTACTGAGATGCATTTTTCGAAATCTGAAAGCGCTTCATCATAGCGGTCACGTTCTAATTGTGTTGCCCCACGATTGTTATATGCCAAATGGAAGTTCTTGTCAATTGAAATCGCTCTGTTGAAAGAAGCAATGGCCCCATCATAGTTTTTCATTTTTAACTTTGTTGTTCCAATGTTGTTTAAAACAAAAGCTAAGTTTGGGTTTTTCTTTGCCGCTTCTTCATAATCTACTAGCGCTCTTTTATAATCTCCTTTCATGCGGTAACAACTTCCTCGATCGTTAAAAGCATACGCCAAGTTTCCTTTTAAATCAATTGTTGTAGAAAAAGACTTAATGGCAGCATCGTAATCTTGTTGCAAGAATTGAAGGGTTCCATAATTGTAATGCGCTTTTGGATTTTTCGGATCCAATTGTATTGATTTTTTATAATCTAATTCAGCTTTTGTGTATTCTCCCGTACCTTGAAACGCTCTTGCACGTTGAAAGTAAGCTTTAGAATAAGCTGGGTCTTTTTCAATTAGCTCACTTAGGGTTTGGGCTGCCTCAGAAAATAAGTTGGCTTCATTTTCTGCTACACCTTTGTTGTAATAAGCTGCTGTGAAATTTGGATCTGAGGCTATTGAAGTCTTAAAAGCAACAATTGCCTTGCGATAAGATTTTTGATTGAATAATTCGATTCCTTGATTATACGCTTCCTGACTCGCCACAATTGTAGCGTTTTCTTCATTTAATGCGGCAATAGAATCCCTATAGGCTTGCTCTTTTTCTGTAAGCTCCTGTGCGAAGGTGATTCCTCCAAGAAAGAAAAGGCAAAAGCTAAATAGTAATAGTTTTTGTTTCATAATTATAGTTTTGTGTTTAACATCTACTAAAATAGAATTTTTATTTGAGTCTTTTAAGGGATGTTTGATAAATAATTTGAATTACAATTCTTTATCGTTTTTAGATGTTTGAGGATGAAAAGAATGCTGAAAAAATAAATTGAAAATAATTTAGCCTTTTCGAACTATTTATCCATCAAAATCCATTCGAATAGATAAAGTAGAGGGGAAGCCAACAAAAGTACAAAGCATAGCAATAGAAGAAATAAATAAATCGTTGGCAATAAAATCGCAATTATCACAAGCAACAAAAAAGAGAAGAATAAATAACCCCAACCGGAATCATATTTAAAACCGCTGGTCGATTTTATGAGTTGTGGATGGCTTTTTATAATTGCATTAATTAGTTCTTCGTTGAATTTGAGTGAAGTGTTTTGAGGTGACCTTGATGCACTACAAGCTTTTCGAAATAAAGCGTCGTGGGTATAGGCTTGTTTCTCCATTGGATGTTTCGCATAGCAATTTTTGCCTAAGGAAATACAACTCGCACTATATTGTATAATGAATAAGCGCAGCCAACCAATTCCTTTCGTGCCGATATCCTTGTATTGTAAAACATGAAAGCCTTCATGAACAATGATGCTTAGTCCTGCGCAAGAATCAGGATCGAAATTTTTGAAATATACATTGATTTTAGAACACCCAAAAGTACTCGGCAGTACAATGGCACTGGTCCAAGAACTAAAAGTTGAGGTAAACCATGGCAGGCCATTATGAAATTTCACCTTTTCCCAATTTACCTCTGGATAAATGGACCTCAGTAAATACAATACATGAGTTGGAATGATGAGCTCGGCAGGGGAAAACCACCTGAAAAATCCCTTGGGTATTCTTAATATCTTTTGTCTAATATTCATATAGATGCGATGAGATCAAATATAATTCAATGAATTGAAAGGACATCATCAACGTGAATTTATAGATGGAATGATTTAAGGAATAAGGAGAGAAGTTTATTCAAAACTCCAAAGATAGGACGATAACATCGTTAGAAATTGTTATTTTAGCCATGCTAAAGAAAGATAAAAGATGAGTAAAGAAGTTTATATAATTGACGGTGTAAGAACACCCATTGGAAGTTTTAGAGGTTCATTGTCAACAGTTCGACCTGATGATATGGCGGCATTGGTAATGAAAACAGTTGTAGAGCGTAATTCTTCGCTGGATCCAAATGCAATCGAAGATGTGATTTTCGGTTGTGCAAATCAAGCAGGAGAGGACAATAGAAACGTGGCAAGGATGTCACTTTTGTTGGCTGGATTACCCAATACTATCGGAGGTGAAACAGTTAACCGATTGTGTGCTTCTGGTTTGTCTGCAGCGGTTTCTGCTGCACGTGCAATTAAAGATGGTGCAGGAGATGTTTACCTCGCTGGTGGAGTAGAAAATATGACCCGCGGGCCTTGGGTGATGAGTAAATCTGCAATGCCTTTTGGAAGTGATGCCAAATTATACGATTCTTCTTTTGGTTGGCGTTTCATCAATGCTAAATTGCACGAAGTGTATGGAACAGATGGAATGGGACAAACGGCAGAGAACTTAGTGACTAAATATGGTATTTCTCGTGAAGATCAAGATCAATTCGCAGCATGGTCGCAACAGAAGGCTGAAGCGGCATGGGCAAATGGTCGTTTGGCTGAAGAAGTTGTTGCTGTAGAAATTCCACGTCGAAAACAAGAAGCCTTGATTTTTGATAAGGATGAGTTTATGCGTCCGGGAACTACAGTTGAAACATTGAGTAAGTTACGACCGGCTTTTAAGAAGGAAGGCGGCTCTGTAACTGCAGGAAATTCATCTGGTTTAAATGATGGTGCCGGAGCATTGCTTTTGGCCAGTGAACAAGGAATAAAAGATCATCAACTGAAGCCTATGGCTCGTTTTGTTGGAGCAGCTGTAGCAGGTGTTGAACCAAGAATTATGGGGATAGGTCCTGTTTATGCCGCAAATAAATTGTTGAAACGAACGGGCTTGACAATGAATGATATGGATGTTATCGAATTGAACGAAGCTTTTGCTGCGCAAGCATTGTCTTGTACACGAGCTTGGGGATTGGCCGATAATGATCCGCGATTAAATAGAAATGGTGGTGCTATTGCTCTTGGTCATCCGCTAGGAATGACAGGATCTCGAATTCTTCAATCTGCAGCGATTGAACTTCAAAAAACACAAAAAAAATATGCTTTAGTTACATTGTGTATTGGGGTAGGGCAAGGATATGCAGCTATTATAGAAAGGGTTTAATTTTTTTTTTCGTTGCGACGCACGACGATGTGTCGCAACGAATTATTTCATAAAATCTGTTTTATGATTTTCTAAATGAGTGATTTTACAGATAGAATATAAAATATAACTGCATCGTTTATTGCGTATTGTTATGAAGTTTTTGGATTATATCTTTTTTAAATTTAATCAACTCATTTTATTTAACAAATGCGATGATTCTACTGTTATTAACAGCTATATAGGATTAGCTTTTCTTTTTACATGTAATATTTTCTCTTTATAGATGATGCTTGGTATGAAGCTATCTATAGAAAAAGCTGTTCTAATACTTTTCGTAGTTATTGGAGTTTCTTATAGGCTATTCATCTATAAAGAAAGGTGGAAAGAAGAGAAAAAGAGATTTTTAAAGGATGACCCATTTCCAGTTTTTGGAAAATTATTTGTCATTTTATACTCAATAGTCTCTGTTCTGTTGGTTGTTTATTTTGCGCATCAAGTTCGTGTTTCTGGGTTAGCCTACTTAACCAGTGTTTTCTCATAGGCTTTCCTCGGACTCCCTCTAAAGTACACCTCTCCGCAATAGGTATATCCTAATTTGTTAAAAATCGCCAGCATTGGTCCGTTGTCGAAATTGGTATCTGCTCTAACGCTAAAAATTTCATTTTCTAGAGCAAATGCTTCAATGTATTCTAACATTTTCTTTGCAAGACCTTGGCCCAAATGACTTTCTGCAATAGCAACACGATGGTAAACTACAAAGTCGCTATTGGTCAACCATTCTCCTTCAATATTTGCATAGGCCGGTTCATCATTGATTAAAACAGCACAATAGCCAATCACGACTTCATCTTCGGTAAGAACAAAGCCTGCTTCCTTTTCAATGTCAGATTGAATAGCTGTTTGATTCGGGTATCCATCTTGCCATTGATTGCTTCCCTCAGCTTTTCTTCGGGCGATAGCTTGATTTATGATTGTCCAAATGGTAGGTAGGTCCGAAATAGTAGCTTTTCTAAAATGAATTTTCATCTCTTTTAATTTTTAATAAAGCGATAAACTTACTTCAAAAATAATTTTCTAATTCCTACAAAAACTAAAATCAACACAGAGTACCAAGTTAGAATTGGTATAATATATTCTGGAAGGTCAAGAACGAGAAATACAGCCATGATCAATAATTGAAATCCAAGACCATAGATTGAAATAAGTGTCATGAACCATTTAGGGAAAGGCTTACTGTACGCGGCTTGTTTGTCTAGCGCATAAATAATCTTGTCAAACGGCCCATAAAAAGCCGAGTAAACAGCAAACATTTGATTCACCGTACTTTGTTTCTCACCTTCAAAAGCAGTTGGAGTGTCGTTTTCAAAAATGCGACTTGTAGCGTCCCCATTGACATTATTCCTCAGGGTTACGTAGTAAAAGTTGTAAATTGTTCCTTGTAATTGTATTCCAAAAAAGGCCAAAAGCATAACTCCAAAAGCGGTTTCTGTAACGTAGGCTATGGCGGAAAGAAAAAGGAAATTTAGAAATAAGTCCGCAATCGAATCGTAATACCTTCCTGTGTGTGACGGTGTTTTTTTGAGGCGCGATAGTTCACCATCAGAAGCGTCTAATATTGACTTTAGGACAATGAAAAATGCAGCGGCATAACAATAACCACTCAGAATACATGCAATTGCAATGAGTCCAGCAACAATAAAGGAGGTGGTGACATGAATTGGAGTGGCAGAGGTGTTAACAAGCATTTTTGCGATGAACCGCCCCGGTTTTCTACCATAATCGGAAACATCAATGAATTTATATTCTTGTGGGAGTTTGGACATATTGTGTTCTAAAGGGATAAAAGTAGTATATCTTTAATTGAATTGACTGGCTAATCTCTTTTTCTTTTGTTTTTACCCTCTTTTATAATGCTTGATTTTTTATTCTATAGAATATGAGGGATTTATTTTATTCAAAAACATTTGTTCCTAGAGAAAATCAATATCTTCTATTCCGTTCGAGGTAGCCCCTTTTCTTTTGAACAAACAGCAATTAAAAGATGATTTATACCAATAAAAAATGCCCTCCGATGGGGAGGGCACTTAATTATATTAACGAAGGTAAACAAATAAAAAATGATAATTTATTTGTCAACTTCTACGCTTGCTAATTCTTCTGCTTTGTATTCACCGTTGTCCAGTTTCTTCTTTACAGTTTTAAACGTTTCAATTGTATAGTTTACATCCTCTAGCGTATGTGCAGCTGTTGGAATTAAACGTAACATAATTGTGTCTTTAGGAACAACAGGATAGATTACGATAGAACAGAAAATACTGTAATTTTCACGTAAGTCAAATGTCATATTTGTTGCCTCTGCAAGGTTACCTTGTAAGAAAACAGGTGTCACTGCAGAGTTTGTATCTCCAATATTGAAACCGTTTTCTTTTAATCCTTTTTGTAATGCAGATGCTACTTTCCAAAGATTTTCTTTGTGTTCAGGTTGTGTTCTTAATAACTCTAAACGTTTACGCGCACCAACAACCAATGGCATTGGAAGAGATTTAGCAAACATTTGAGAACGCATGTTATAACGCATGAACTCAATGATATGTTCTTTTGCAGAAATAAAAGCACCAATTGAAGCCATAGATTTCGCGAAAGTACCGAACAATACATCGATTTCTTCGTGAACACCTTGCTCTTCTCCGGCACCCATTCCTTTTTCTCCTATCGTACCGAAACCATGAGCGTCATCTACGAAAAGTCTAAAGTCATATTTTCCTGATTTTCTGAATTCAACAATCCCCTTAAGGTCTCCTTGATCTCCAGCCATTCCGAAAACTCCTTCAGTAATAACTAAAATTCCACCATCAGTGTTTTCAACTAATTTTGTAGCACGCGCCATTTGCTTGTCAAAGCTTTCCATATCGTTGTGCTGGAATACAAAACGTTTTCCTGAATGTAACCTCATTCCATCTAAAATACAAGCGTGAGATTCACTATCATATACGATAACATCATTACGGTCAACTAAACAGTCAATTGCAGAAACCATCCCTTGGTAACCAAAGTTCAAAAGGATTGTATCTTCCGTTCCCATGAAATCAGAAAGCTCATTTTCTAAAGCTTCGTGCTCACTCGTTTGACCCGTCATCATTCGTGCGCCCATCGGATAAGCCATCCCCCATTTTGCAGCAGCATCAGCATCCGCTTTACGTACCTCTGGGTGATTTGCTAAGCCTAAGTAGTTGTTCACTGACCATACAAGGCACTCTTTTCCTCGGAACATCATTTTGTTACCGATTTCTCCCTCTAATTTAGGGAAAGTGAAGTAGCCATGTACTCCTTTAGCATGCTGTCCAATTGGACCTCTGTTTTCTTTTATTTTTTCAAATATGTCTTTAGCCATAAATGTCTTTTTTTAATCAAGCTTAAAAAAAGCTGATATTAATACGTTTGCAAAGATAGCCGATTTTTAGAGATTTGCATATTTATAGCAAGGAATTATTAATTCTGAAGCAACATCTACTTAAAACAATCTTTAAATAATTTGACTTTATGCTGATTTATTCATGATTTGAGGTTTCAAAGGGCAATAAGCTATTTGATCTTCAAAACTCCTTTTTGCTCCTAAATTATATTCACCTCTCGTTCTAGAACTATGTTGTAACGCTCTTTTATGTCAGCAATAATTTGATCCGATAAGGCAACAATATCTTTCCCCTTTGCATCATCATAATTAACCAAAACTAATGCTTGTTTCTTATGCACTCCATAATTGCCAAAAGTTTTCCCCTTCCATCCCGATTGGTCAATCAGCCATCCTGCAGGAACTTTAACATGATTTTCGTCAACTTGATAAGAAGGAATATTCTCATACTGCCTTTGTAAAGCTTTGTATTCAGATTGGGAAATAACCGGATTTTTGAAGAAACTTCCTGCGTTTCCTATTTCTTTAGGGTCAGGAAGTTTGGATTGTCGAATCGCAATGACAGCATCACTGACATCTTTAATCGTGGGGTGAGTGATATTGCGTGACTTTAATTCTTCTTCAATTGCACCGTAACTGGTATTCAAGTTTGGATTCTTCGAAAGTCTATAACTAACAGAAGTGATGATGTATTGGTCTTTTAATTCTTTTTTAAAAACGCTTTCCCTATAACCAAACTGACAATCTTCGTGGAAAAACGTATGTAGTTTTCCTGTCTCAATTTCTAAAGCTTCTAAAGCTTCAAATACATCCTTGATTTCTACACCGTAGGCACCAATATTTTGCATCGGACTTGCACCAACACTCCCCGGAATAAGTGAAAGATTTTCTATTCCTCCCCAACCGTTTGAAATGGTGTGCATAACGAAATCATGCCATACAACTCCAGCACCCACTTTTAATATTACATTTTTATCATTTTCCTCAACGAGCTCAATGCCCTTAATTTCGTTGCGTAATGTTACTCCGTGAAAATTTCCCTGGAACAACACGTTACTTCCTCCGCCAAGAATCAATAATTTTTCATTTTTAACTTCCGAAAGCAATGATTTTAATGCGTTTATAGAGGAGAATGAAGCGAAATACTTTGTTCTGATCGAAAGACCAAAAGTATTGTAGGGTTTAAGATTTACGTTTTCTTGAAGCATTTTGACAAATTTTATACGAATGTAATTACTTTTAGGGTGCACAAAAACAGTTTTTGATTGTTTTATCATCATTACGTATTTAAAAACTTTTAAAAAAGATCAAGTTATGCTTAAGCAAGTAGATTTAGATTATATCAATTCATTCAGTAAAGACACCATGATGGAAGTGTTGGGTATTCAATGTATAGAGCTTGGAAAAGACTATGTCGTGGCAACAATGCCAGTGAATTCTACGACACATCAACCCATGAAGTTGTTACATGGTGGTGCGAGCGCAGCCTTGATTGAAAGTATTGGTTCTATGGGGTCGACTTTGTTGTTGGACATTGAAAAAGAAGTTCCTGTAGGAATTGAAATTAATGCAAATCATGTTGGGGGTATGTCTTCTGGATTGGTTAAGGCAGTCGGTAAAATTGTTCATGCGGGTAAGCGTACGCATGTTTGGCAAGTAGATTTGACAGATAACGATACTGGTGCTTTAGTTTGTACAGGACGTTTAACAGTAATGGTTGTTCCTAGAAATAAATAATTATGGCTTGTTTGGCATATCAATTTCCCAACGAAGAAATAAAGGTATTTACTGGTGAGTGGATAGAAGAGACCTTAGAGAATTTACCTGATGATTGCTTTTTTATTACTGATTTTACCAAAGAAAAAATGTTCTACTTTCAAATAGGGCAGACGGTAGATAGCATTCCTGAATCAGCTTTGAGTTATAAAGAAGAAGATGATGTTTTTGTGTGTAATCAAAAGGCTTATTTGAATGGACTTCAATATTTCATCGACGGTTTTGAGTTGTTTGGCATAGAAAAGGCGATTTTCTCTCGCATAAAATTGGTGGGGAAAGATGATGCTTCTAGTGCAGATTCGGTTTTTAGAAGGTTAGCCAACAAATATAAAAGTCAAGCTTTGGTCTATTTGGCAAGCGATGAAAAATTTGGGACTTGGATGGGAGCCACACCAGAGGTGTTACTTTCGGGCGATCAAAGTAAAATTCATTCTATGGCCTTGGCGGGAACTAAGAATAACTCAATCATTCAGTGGACTAAGAAAGAGCAAGAAGAGCATCAGTACGTGGCGGATTATGTTTTGGATAAAATTAATATTCAAGGGCCAAAAGAATTAAGGGTTTCTCCAACCGAAACAGTTCAGAAAGGCGCTGTTTTTCACCTGCAAACCAGCTATGAATTTCAATTAGAAAAAGAGAAATGGAATGCCTTGATGCAGGACTTACATCCAACGCCTGCAGTTTGCGGAACACCAAGTAAGGCGGCACAAGATTACATTTTAACAAACGAACCTCATGAGCGTGAGTTCTATACCGGATTGGTAGGTTGGAGAGGAAAGGATCAATTGTCTGTTTATGTTAACCTGCGCTGTATGCAAGTGCTCAAAAATGATTTTGCTCTGTATGTAGGAGGTGGAATTACACAAGCCTCAAATATCGCAAACGAATGGCAAGAAACAGAGGATAAGAGTGGTACTTTGCTGGATGTTATTTTTGAATAAATTCAACACTGCTCACGTTTAAATCTACTTTAATTCCTTTGTGAAAAGGGAGGTCGGCTTGATCTGTAAATTGCCAGTAGAGTATTCTATCATCAGAGGGGAGGAGAAAAGGTTTGGAATATCTAGCGATCCAGAACTTATGGTTTAGAAACTGGTCCTCAAATTTCGTTTTGTAAAAGTGGTAAGAAGTGTAAATTAGCGGACGCTTTCCTGTTCGCTTTTCAACTTCATTTAAGAATAGACCAACGTTTTCAATCAAAGCTTTGTCTGAGCTAGCTTCTATTTCTACATCTAAAACAGGCGCTAAATCATTGTTTTTGGGGTGGTAATGCTTTAAAAAGTGATCAACTTGTTCGATGGCATTGACTTCAGGTCTGAAAAAGTGGTAAGCACCATGTTTTACTTTTTTCTTAAGAAGGGCGTTTCTGTTGTATTCCCATTCGCGGTCAATATGCGATTTTCCTTCTGTTGCTTTAACATATACAAATTGAATGGCAGGAGAAATATGCCCTGAGAAAAGTGTATCCCAATTGATTTTCCCTTGGTGATGAGAAATGTCAATTCCAAAACTATTGTAATTGGTAGGTATAGGAAAGTTGAAATCATCGCTCTTTTTATATTGCAAGGAATTCCAAAGTATGAAGCCGAAAATAATGAGCAACACAAAAAGGGGGATGCTTATTGTTCGTTTCATATTATGATAGGTTTGTTCCAGCAAAAAAAGGACTTCCTATTAACAGGAAGTCCTTCGAATATGTTTCCAAAAAGAAAAGACTAGTATCTTCTCTTCTCTCTAATACGTGCTGATTTTCCGGTTCTTTCACGGAAGTAGAAGATACGCGCTCTACGTACAGCACCTTGCTTAAGTACTTTGATATCATCAATAAAAGGTGAGTGAAGTGGGAAGATACGCTCTACACCAATACCACCTGATATTTTACGAACAGTGAATGTTTCAGTTGAACCAACACCTCTGCGTTGAAGAACTACACCAGTGTATTGCTGGATACGCTCCTTTTCACCTTCTCTAATCTTATATGATACAGCAACTGTATCTCCTGCTCCAAAAGCTGGAGCATCATATGCTGTTGAAAATTCGTTTTGAACTTCTTTTATTAAATCCATGACTTTTATTTTTTCTTCTCCGAAATTGGGGTGCAATATTACATATAATTTATGAATTAAACCACCCTAGTTCTGAATAATTTTTAAATATTTTATTAATTGTATTTATTTATAAGCTTGTTGCAACTTGTTTTGGTTTGTACTTGACTAGAAATCAATATCTAGTTTGAATCTTTGACGCAGAGTTTTTAGGTGAGGATTTCTTTCTGCCATGTCCTCAAATTTATCTTTACTTGAAAATAGTTTTCCGTCGGCAGCTGTTTCTTCTTTTACGGTAAGTTGGATTGAATAATTGTTGAGCTCTTTTCTAAGGTAGCCTACTAAATTAGTTTCGTGTGTCTTGATGAAACCTAGTTGAACATCATTGTCAACGGTGTGCTTAATAGAAAAGTTTTCACCTATTTCAGGATCGCGTCCTATCATCGCGGTGTAAAGTGTACCTAATTCGTCTTCCTTGGCTTTAAAGGCGTACTTTCGCCAACTCATTCTTAATTCATCAATCGTAAATGGATCTTTTGGTCTCTTCCCAGTGTCTTCCTCTTCAATAACGGTCTCTTTTTTCTCGGTGGCTTGTGCCATGAGCTCGTTGATGCCCAGATAAGACTTGTTGAGCTTTCGAGTTGGTGAAGTTAGTTTTTTAGCTTCTTTGTTGAGGGTCATCATTGTTGATGGAGCCTTGGTTGTGGGCTTGGAAACTGGAGTGTTTCCCTTATTGTTACGTGAAGCTTTGCTGTCCTTCTGGCCTTTGAAAGGAATAATCTGAACGGGGTCAGTTAAGGCTTTTTTTTTTCGAGCTCGTTTTTAATCGAACACAGCTGCATTAAGGTTAGTTCTACAAGTAACCTTTGGTTTTTTGCAGACTTATAATTGGTGTCTGCAGTGCTAATTACTCCCAGTGCACGCATGATGTGTTTGGCGTCTATGGTTGCTGATTGTTCTTTATACCGTTTTTTAATTGAATCACCGACCTCTAACAGGTTGATTGTTTTTGGGTCCTTTCCTACCAAAAGATTGCGGTAATGTTCTGAAAGACCAACAATGAATTGATGTCCATCAAAGCCAAGGTTTACGATTTCATGATAAAGCAATAAGCTGTTGGTAATATCCTCTTGTAAGGCATAGTCGACCAATTTGAAATAATAATCGTAATCAAGAACATTTAAATTTTCAATTACCGACTGATAAGTTAAGGTCTTTCCTGCAAAACTTACAATTTGATCAAAAATAGAAAGCGCATCACGTAACGCACCATCTGCTTTTTGAGCAATTAGATGAAGTCCTTCACTTTCTGCATCTATTCCTTCGTTTACAGAAATCTTTTTCAAGTGTTCTGCTATGTCTGAAATTTGAATTCGATTGAAGTCGAAAATTTGACAGCGCGAAAGAATGGTTGGAATAATTTTATGTTTTTCTGTTGTCGCTAGAATGAAAATGGCATGTTTTGGCGGTTCTTCTAATGTCTTTAAGAAGGCGTTAAATGCCGCAGTCGATAGCATGTGGACCTCATCAATAATGTATACTTTGTAGTCCCCTAGTTGTGGTGCAATTCGAACTTGATCAATCAAACTACGAATGTCGTCCACACTATTGTTGGAGGCGGCATCTAGTTCGTAAACATTAAGGGATTGACCTTCGTCAAAGGACTTGCAAGAATCGCATTCTCCACAAGCTTCAATGTTTTCTGTTCTGTTGGAGCAGTTAATCGTTTTTGCTAGAATTCTTGCTGTGGAAGTTTTTCCCACACCACGAGAACCACAAAATAAAAAGGCCTGAGCCAATTGGTCATTTTTAATGGCATTCTTTAAAGTTGTAGAAATATTTCCTTGACCAACGAGTGTGTCGAAGGTTTGGGGTCTATATTTTCTTGCAGAAACAATGTAATCGCTCATAAACACAAAAATAATAGAAATTAGAATCTAATCCATGTAATAATGGATAGAAAGTTATAAACATTTGAGGATCGATGAAAAGGGTGAGAGGGAGATTTGTTGTGAAAATAAAAACGCCATCAACAGATGGTTTGACCCAGCTACTAATGGCGCTCTTTTTCGAGGTATTAGGTTTACCCTATCCTAGGTATGTTTTAAGCATCTTACTTCTCGATGTGTGTCTTAATCGTCTCACGGCTTTCTCTTTGATTTGACGAACACGCTCTCTTGTTAAATCAAAACGATAACCAATTTCATCCAGACTCATTTGTCGTTGACCGTCAAGTCCAAAATAGAGTTTCAAAACGTCTTCCTCTCGACTCGTTAAAGTTTTAAGCGATCGGTTAATCTCTTTTTGTAGTGACTGGTGTATGAGATTTGTTTCTGGGGTGTCTAAACTATCATTGTCTAGTAAATCGTACATGTTTGAGCTCGAACTGTCTCCTTCGGTTAATGGTGCGTCCATAGATACATGTCGACCGTTCGATTCTAAAGCGTGTTTCACGTCAGGAACGGACATTTCTAGATAATGAGATAACTCATCGGCTGTTGGTGCGCGTTCATGTTTTTGTTCTAATTCTGAAAATGCTCTATTTACTTTTCCAATAGCTCCAATCTTATTCAATGGTAATCGAACCACTCTTGCTTGTTCTGCAAGTGCTTGTAGAATAGATTGACGGATCCACCAAACAGCGTAAGAAATGAATTTGAAACCTCTTGTTTCATCAAACCTTTTTGCAGCCTTGATTAGTCCTAAGTTACCTTCATTGATGAGGTCGGGTAGTGTTAGTCCTTGATTTTGGTACTGTTTTGCAACAGAGACAACGAATCTAAGGTTAGCACGTGTCAGACGGTCCAATGCACGTTGATCACCTGCTTTGATTCGCTGTGCCAACTCTACTTCTTCTTGAGCGGTAATTAAATCCACTCGCCCTATTTCCACCAAGTATTTATCCAGTGAAGCTGTTTCACGGTTGGTTACTTGTTTACTAATTTTTAATTGTCTCATATTCCCTCGTTTTTTATAGCTTAAATCACGATTTAGGCGTGGTTTTCACTAAGTTAATTTTTTCCTTTCCTTAATATAACGTTTTAATTCGTAAAAAGTTGGTTATTAATTTCTTTTTTATTAAAGAAAAGCGTTTTTTAACATCTTTTGGGTGTAAATCAGGCTTTTATCTAGGTCTTTGACTGTAGTTGACTTTAATAAATGGGAAAGGTTGTGTACCTGTTCAACATATCTCTCTTATATTTGTTCAAAAAGAAAGTTTAAAATGAAAGAGATAATTGAAAAAGCTTGGGAAGATCGTTCTTTATTGAAGGATGAAGAGACGGTGAATGCGATTGAAGCAGTGATTGAAGGGTTGGATAAAGGAGATTTGCGTGTTGCTGAGCCAATAAATGGAGGTTGGCAAGTTAATGAGTGGATTAAAAAAGCAGTTGTGATGTATTTCCCTATTCGTAAGATGGAAACCATCGAGGTGGGGCCTTTCGAATTTCATGATAAAATGGCTTTAAAAAGTAATTACAAGGACTTGGGGGTTCGTGTGGTTCCTCATGCTGTAGCTCGTTATGGTGCATATATTTCAAAAGGAGTAATTTTAATGCCTTCTTATGTGAATATTGGAGCATTTGTTGATGAAGGAACGATGGTGGATACATGGGCAACAGTTGGTTCATGTGCTCAAATCGGTAAGAATGTTCACTTAAGTGGTGGAGTTGGAATAGGTGGAGTGTTAGAGCCTTTGCAAGCTGCGCCGGTGATTATTGAGGATGGTGCTTTCATTGGGTCGCGCTGTATCGTTGTTGAAGGTGTGCGTGTGCGAAAGGAAGCTGTGCTTGGTGCGAATGTTGTCTTAACAAAATCAACAAAAATCATAGATGTGACAGGGGATGAGCCAATCGAGATTAAGGGAGAGGTTCCAGAAAGAAGTGTAGTGATTCCCGGTTCGTATACGAAACAGTTCAATGCAGGAGAATATCAAGTCCCATGTGCTTTGATTATCGGTAAGCGAAAAGCAAGTACAGATTTGAAAACATCTTTAAATGACGCATTGCGAGAGCATGATGTTGCGGTTTAATTAAAACCATAATAGAATGAATGAGGATCGATTAAAAAAGTGGAAAGAACAACGTCAAAAAAGAAAGCAGTCATTAAATCACGATGAACTGTTGGCGGGTATTTTGGCTGGAGATCTTCAATCTTTGAGCAGTGGAATTACACTGTTGGAGAGTGATAAAGCAGTAGATAAGAAGATTGCACAACAATTGGTGACGAGTTGTTTGAAGCATTCAGGTAATTCCATCCGATTAGGAATAACAGGGGTTCCTGGGGTGGGGAAAAGTACTTTTATTGAGTCCTTCGGGCAAACAGTTGTTCAACGCGGATATAAAATAGCGGTCTTGGCTATTGATCCTTCTTCTGAAAGGAGTGGTGGGAGTATTTTGGGGGATAAAACCCGCATGAATAAGCTGTCGGTTTTAGAAAATGCCTTTATTCGCCCTTCTGCAGCAGGTAAGTCATTAGGTGGTGTTGCACGAAAGACAAGAGAGTCAATCGTATTGTGTGAAGCTGCTGGGTATGATTTTATTTTAATTGAAACAGTAGGGGTGGGGCAATCGGAGACCATGGTGCATTCCATGGTTGACTTTTTTATGTTGCTGATGTTGGCTGGGGCAGGTGATGAGTTGCAAGGAATTAAGCGAGGGATAATGGAAATGGCGGATGCTTTAATTATCACGAAAGCAGACGGCGATAACCTGTTGAAAGCAAGGCGAGCTAAGAAGGAGTATGAAAACGCAATGCATTTGTTTCCGCCAAATAAGAATGGTTGGATTGCAAAAACCTTAGTGGCTTCAGCATATGAAAATTACAATATAGATAAGGCCTTCGATATTGTAGAGAGTTATAAGAACCATACGAAGGTAAATGGGTCTTTCTTTCAAAAACGAAAGGAACAAGATAAGTACTGGTTGCATGAAACCATTGCTGATATTTTAATGTCTGATTTTTACTCTGCGGAACGATTGGTGAAAGCTATTGTAGAAGTGGAAAAAGAAGTGGTAGAAGGTAACATGTCTTCTTTTGAAGGAGCTGAAAAATTAATGGACTTGTATAAAAAGGAATAGTCCCGGTGAAATATCTTTGAGTAGATTATTCTATGAAAAATCCCGAAAGTTTAAATTCTCGGGATTTTTAATTTCTATTTACGAAGGTTTAATTCGCTGCGCTTGTATGCTCAAAACTCTTGCTCAACAGTGTAAATATTTGGCAGATCCAAGATTTACATACCTGGCATTTTTCCTTTCATTTGTTTCATCATATTGGCCATATTCTTTTTATTGCTCATTAACTTCATCATTTTCTTGGTATCGTTAAATTGCTTTAAAAGCTTATTTACTTCCTGTAAACTTTGGCCACTACCCATTGCAATTCTTTTCTTTCGGCTTACATCGATAGCGTCTGGGTTTTCACGTTCGAATGGACTCATAGAGTAGATGATGGCTTCGATGTGCTTAAACGCGTCGTCCTCAATCTCAACTCCCTTCATGGCTTTCCCCATTCCTGGAATCATTCCCATTAAATCTTTAACGTTACCCATTTTTTTCACTTGTTGCAACTGACTTAAGAAATCGTTAAAATCAAATTGATTCTTTTTAATTTTCTTTTGAAGTCTTTGTGCTTCCTTTTCATCGTATTGTTCCTGGGCTCTTTCAACTAAAGAGATTACGTCTCCCATTCCAAGGATACGGTCCGCCATACGTTTTGGATAGAAAACATCTAAAGCGTCCATTTTCTCTCCGGTACCCACAAACTTAATTGGTTTGTCTACAACGGCTTTAATGGAAATCGCAGCACCACCTCGTGTGTCACCATCTAACTTTGTAAGTATTACTCCGTCAAAGTTGATTTTATCATTAAATGCTTTAGCGGTGTTCACAGCGTCTTGACCGGTCATGGCGTCTACAACGAACAAGGTTTCGGTCGGATTGATGGCGTTCTTTACATCGGAAATTTCACCCATCATTTGCTCATCAATCGCTAAACGACCTGCGGTATCTATAATTACTACGTTGTGACTATTGCTTTTTGCATGTTGAATAGCTGCTTGTGCAATTTTAACTGGATTTTTTTCTTCTTTATTTGAAAAGACATCAACACCTACTTGCTCTCCAAGTACATGAAGTTGGTCGATTGCAGCAGGTCTGTATACGTCACAAGCTACAAGTAGGGGATTCTTCCCTTTTTTTGTCTTAAGGTAGTTTGCAAGTTTACCAGAGAAAGTTGTCTTACCAGAACCTTGTAGACCTGACATTAAAATAATTCCAGGGTTACCTTGGTAATTAATTTCTGTTTCATTTCCACCCATCAATTCGACGAGTTCTTCATGACATATTTTGGTCATTAATTGGCCTGGAGAAACTGATGTTAGTACATCTCTACCTAGTGCTTTTTCTTTAACAGTTGTAGTGAATTCTTTAGCTGTCTTAAAGTTAACATCGGCATCCAATAAGGCACGACGCACCTCTTTTAATGTCTCCGCAACATTAACCTCAGAAATCTGTCCTTGTCCCTTAAGGATCTTAAATGCTTTTTCAAATTTGTCTGTTAAATTTTCGAACATGCTTGCAAAATTTAGTTTGGATGGCAAAATTAATAAAAAGGCGCTTACTTATCAAGAATAATTTTATTCTCGCTTAATGGGTCTATATAATTATGAATGTTTATTCAAGTGTTCATTGGTCAATATGTACGGGTTTGTTTAAATGAGTGTTCTGGTTTGGCTTTTACCGCCTTGTAAATTAGGGGTTTATTGTATTTGTTTGTGAGAATTTATTTATATTTACTTCTTGATTAATAATTGAAATCGATAAGCTTATGAAAACAGCAACTAAATTAATACTGTTTCTATTTTTGTTTACCTCCATAGGATGTTCTAAATATGAAGAAGGTTCTTTTTTTACTTTACGCACTAAAAAAGCACGCATTACAAATACATGGATACCTGTAAAATACGTTTATCCGAATGGGAGTTCGAGTACAAATGTGGACGAAGGAGAGATTACTTTGAGTAAAGACATGACAGCAACGTGGAAATTAATGTTTAATAACGAAATGTACACCGTTCCAGGAAGTTGGAAGTTTATTGGTGACAAACAAGGAATTAACGTAACAGTGAGTGTTTTTAACTTTACTGAAAGTCAGGATTTTGAAATTGTAAAACTGAAGTCTAAGAAATTGTGGGTCCGTGACTCTGATGGTGTTGTAACCCATTTTGAAGCGAAATAAAGTTTCCTTTCAGTTGTTAAAAGACACTAAAATAAGGGATGTTAAGGTTTTTTAGCATTTGTAGTGGGGGCTAGGTTTTATCTTTGACACAAATAACCAATTAATTTCAAAAAAATGCAAAGAATGAAAACAGCAAAATTTTTTACCGCAATACTATTAAGTTTAACCTTCGTTTTAGCTTCTTGTAGTAAGTATGAAGAGGGACCAGCAATTTCTTTATTGACAAAGAAAATGCGTTTGACAGGGGATTGGACGCCAGTGAAGTCGATTACTGATGGTGTATCAGTAGAATACGATAACAAAGACAGAATTATAACATTTGAAAAAGATGGGACTTATATCAGTAAACTTTCATCAGCTTCATTTACTGGAGAGTGGGATTTTAATGATGACAAAACAAAAGTAGTGATTTCAAATTCTGGTTCTATTCAGTTCAATAATGAAAAAGAGATTATTCGATTGACCAATAAAGAATTGTGGTTGATAGATGCTGGAGTTGAAACGCATTATGAGAAACTGAAGTAGACCTCAGTTGGCTAACTAAATGACTATGGACTGAAAGTGCTATGGGGTTAGATGAGAATAAAGCCCTCAAAGTTTAAAAGAAATAGATAGTAGACTTTTTGTCTAGCATCTAATGTCTAATCCCGAGGCTTATCGGGAGCATAGTTTTAACTCTTTCTGAGACGAATAAATAAGTGATAAAGCACGGGCCTCTAAAATAGAGCTTCGTGCTTTTTTTTGTTCTCTTATTTATAATCCCTTCTTTTTGTTATTTTTGTCTGACCTGTAAAAAGGGGTAAAAATATTTTTATGAAAAAAATTCAAATGGTTGACTTAGTAAGTCAATACGAGAAGATAAAACCACAAGTCCAAACTGCAATCCATTCCATTTTAGAGAAAGCACAGTTTATCAATGGACCAGATGTTCATGAGTTCAAAGGAGAGCTTGGCAGTTATTTAGGAGCTAAGCATGTAATTCCTTGTGCCAATGGTACGGATGCTTTACAAATTGCTATGATGGCTTTAGGACTTAAGCCAGGAGATGAGGTGATTACACCTTCATATACTTTTATCGCAACGACTGAAGTGATTGGTTTGTTGAGGTTGAAACCTGTATTTGTGGATTGTGAAAAGGACACTTTTAATATTTCGCCAAAAGCCATTGAAGCCGCAATTACTGCACGTACTAAAGCCATTGTGCCTGTGCATCTTTACGGCCAATCTTGCGATATGGAAGCCATCATGAAAATTGCTGAAAAGTACGACTTGAAGGTTATTGAAGATAATGCTCAGGCAATAGGTTCTGACTATACTTTCTCTGATGGAACAGTTAAAAAAACTGGAACAATTGGAGATGTAGGGTGTACGAGTTTCTTCCCCTCAAAAAACTTAGGTTGTTATGGAGATGGAGGAGCGATTTGTACCAATGATGACGATTTAGCTAAGCAAATTGAAATGGTTGTGAATCACGGTCAGAGTAAACGTTATTATCATGACGTTATTGGTTGTAACTCACGTTTGGATACCATTCAAGCAGCTGTTTTGAGAATTAAACTAAAAGAATTAGATCGCTATATTGATGCGAGAAGAAAAGCAGCAGCGTTTTATGATGAACAATTTAAGGAGGTTGAAGGCTTAACAATTCCTTTTAGATCCGAAAATACAAAACACGTTTTTCATCAATATACTCTACAGTTATCAGACGATATAGATCGAGACGCTCTAGTGGCGTATTTGGGAGAGAAAGATATTCCTGCCATGATTTATTATCCTGTTCCTTCTCATAAGCAAAAAATGTTTGCCTCTTTAGAAACATCTAGTGGGATTTTAGAAAATACTGATTGGTTAACAAAACGTGTTTTTTCATTGCCTATGCACACAGAATTAGAGCAAGATCAATTAGAATACATTTGCAAATCAGTAAAAGAATTTATAGAGAAATGAAGAATATAGCTGTTATTGGTACAGGATACGTAGGTTTAGTTACAGGGACATGTTTTGCAGAAACTGGGAACAATGTAATCTGTGTTGATATAGATGAAGATAAAGTAAACAGAATGAAGAATGGAGAGGTTCCGATTTATGAACCCCATTTGGATGTTTTGTTTGAAAGAAATATTAAACAAAATCGTTTAAAGTTTACAACAGATTTAGCTTCGGCAGTAAAAGATGCAGAGATTATATTTTTGGCTTTACCAACACCTCCAGGAGAGGATGGCTCTGCCGATTTATCCTATGTTTTAGGAGTCGCTAAAGAATTAGGTAAGCTGATTACAGATTACAAAGTTGTGGTAGATAAGTCTACAGTCCCTGTAGGAACAGCAGATCAGGTGACGGAGGCTATCGCCAATGAGACAGATGTTCCTTTTGCAGTGGTTTCTAATCCAGAATTCCTCAGAGAAGGTTTTGCAGTAGATGATTTCTTAAACCCAGATCGTGTCGTTATTGGTACGGAAGACGAAAAAGCGCGTCAAATCATGAAAGAGCTGTATCAACCTTATGTTCGTGATGGACATCCGATTATTTTTATGGATGAAAAGTCTGCCGAACTAACAAAATACGCAGCTAATGCATTCTTGGCAACGAAAATCACCTTTATGAATGAGGTGGCCAACTTTTGTGAAATTGTTGGTGCCGATGTAGATAAAGTACGTGAAGGAATGGGATCTGATTCTCGTATTGGACATCGTTTTCTTTATCCAGGAATTGGATTTGGTGGAAGCTGTTTTCCTAAAGACGTTAACGCTTTGTTGAAAAGTGGTCAGGACAACAACTTTAATTTTTCAATTATCGATGCTGTATTGAATGTCAATGACCAACAACGCATTAAGCTTTTAGATAAAGTTTTGGATTACTATGGTGATATCAAAGGGAAAAAGTTTGCACTTTGGGGCTTGGCTTTTAAACCTGATACAGATGACATTCGGGAGGCACCTGCCTTATATTTAATTGATGAGTTAACCAGGAGAGGTGCTGAGATCGTTGCCTTCGATCCAGAGGCAATGAAAAATGTGAAAAAACAAATCGGAGATAAAATAGAATATGTTGGAAATCAGTATGACGCCCTTGATGGAGCTGATGCATTATTGATTGCAACAGAATGGTCGGTTTTTAAAAATCCAGATTTCACTCAAGTTAAATCTAAATTAAAAGCACCGATTATTTTTGATGGTAGAAATTTATTTGACTTAGAAGATATGAAGGAAAAGAACCTTTACTATAGTTCGATCGGACGTCAAACAATTGTTCCAAATTTATAAATATGGAGAAGAAAAGAGTATTAATCACCGGCGCAGCTGGATTTTTAGGTTCGCACCTTTGTGATCGATTCATTAAAGATGGCTTTCATGTAATCGCCATGGATAATTTAATCACAGGACGATTGTCCAATATCGAACACCTGTTTCCGAATGAAAACTTCGAGTTCTACCATCAGGACGTATCTCAATTTATTCATGTTCCAGGTAAACTTGATTATATTTTACACTTTGCATCTCCTGCAAGTCCGATTGATTATCTAAAAATTCCTATTCAAACCTTAAAAGTTGGATCTTTAGGAATTCATAATTGTTTGGGCTTGGCCAGGGTTAAAAATGCCCGTGTACTGATAGCTTCTACTTCTGAAGTTTATGGAGACCCTGAAGTTCATCCTCAAACAGAAGAATATTGGGGGAATGTAAATCCAATTGGACCACGTGGTGTTTATGATGAGGCTAAGCGTTTTCAAGAAGCTATGACTATGGCTTACCATACTTATCATGGATTAGAGACAAGAATTGTTAGAATTTTCAATACTTACGGACCAAGAATGCGTTTGAACGACGGAAGAGTTTTGCCAGCATTTATTGGGCAATCTTTACGTGGTGAAGACCTAACAGTGTTTGGAGATGGAAGTCAAACCCGTGCCTTTTGTTATGTAGATGATTTGATTGAAGGGATTGTTCGTTTGTTGTTTTCTGATTATTCAGATCCAGTGAATATTGGTAATCCCGATGAAATTACAATTGGTGAGTTTGCTGAAGAAATCATCAAGTTAACAGGTACGTCGCAAAAGGTGATCTATAAAGATTTACCTGTAAATGACCCGAAACAAAGACAGCCAGATATTACAAAAGCCAAAGAAATTTTAGATTGGTCACCTAAGGTCAGTAGAGAAGAAGGCTTAAAGTTAACCTATGAATATTTCAAAAGCTTATCGGAAGAAGAGCTTCATCACAAAGAGCACAATAACTTTGACGCATATATAAAGTAATATGGATTATTTTTCACATTCCACCGCAATCATTGATGAAGGATGTTCTATAGGAAAGGGAACAAAAATATGGCATTTTTCTCATGTGATGCCAAATTGTAAAATAGGTGAAAATTGTAACATTGGCCAAAACGTTGTTATATCTCCAGAAGTTATTCTAGGGAACAATGTTAAGGTACAAAACAATGTTTCAATCTATACAGGTGTTGAATGTGAAGACGATGTTTTTTTAGGACCTTCAATGGTTTTTACGAATGTCGTAAATCCAAGAAGTGCTGTTGTACGCAGGGGACAATACAGCAAAACTCTAGTAAAAAAAGGAGCGTCAATCGGAGCGAATGCTACCATTGTTTGCGGACATGATATTGGAGAGTACGCTTTTATTGGTGCGGGTGCTGTTGTTACCAAAGAAGTTCTACCATACGCATTGGTTGTTGGAAATCCAGCTAAACAAATAGGGTGGATGAGTGAATATGGACACCGACTAAATTTCGATGAAAATGGTCAAGCTGTTTGTGAAGAAAGTCAAGAAAAGTATGAAATCAATGACGGATGCGTTACCAAACTATAAGTACTGTTATGGAAGGTAAAATAAAATTTGTAATCGTAGGAGCAGGACATATAGGGAAGCGGCATGCCACTATGGTTATGGAGAACCAAGAATCAGAACTTGTTGCTTTAATTGACATTCAGTCTCAAGAAAACTTAGGCCTCGAAAAGTTTGAGGTACCTTTTTTCAATTCCTTAGAAGATTTTCTAGCTTCGAACATTGAATTTGATATTGCAAGCATATGTACGCCAAATGGTTTGCATGCTGATCAAAGCATTCAGGTGCTATCTCAAAACAAACATGTCGTATGTGAAAAACCAATGGGCTTATCTAAAGACAATTGTGAAAAGGTAATTTTTAAATCTTTGCAAATGTCAAAGCATGTATTTTGTGTCATGCAAAACAGGTATTCACCTCCCTCGGAGTGGATCAAGTCAGTTGTTGATCAAGGAGTGTTAGGAAAAGTATACATGGTACAAATCAATTGTTACTGGAACAGAGATGATCGCTATTATAAAAAAGGAGGATGGAAAGGAACTCAAGACCTTGATGGGGGAACATTGTTTACTCAATTTTCTCATTTTATTGATATTATGTATTGGTTGTTTGGGGATATTAAAAATATAAAAGGTAAATTTGCGGACTTTAACCACCAAGATTCTACCGATTTTGAAGATTCTGGATTTGTCAGCTTTGATTTTGTTCAAGGCGGTATGGGGTCTTTAAATTACTCCACATCAGTTGCAGGTCAGAATTTAGAATCTTCAATCACCATTATTGGTGAAAAAGGCTCGGTGAAAATTGGAGGTCAATACATGAATGAGGTGGAGGTGTGTAATATTGAAGGTTATGAAATGCCTGAATTAGCCCCCACCAATCCTGGAAATGATTATGGATCATACAAAGGATCGGCAGCGAATCATCATTATGTGATTCAAAATGTTGTAGATACATTAAAAGGTAGAAATATAGCAACTACAAATGCCCTTGAAGGACTGAAAGTAGTAGAAATAATAGAAAGAATATATAAAGTACGAGATGAGCAATTCAATACACACTAAGTTATTAGAAAGAAAAGAAAAATTAGCAGTAATTGGTTTAGGTTATGTAGGTTTACCTATAGCACTTGAATTCGCTAAAAAGATGGATGTTATCGGATTTGATATTAATGAAGCGAGAGTCGATTTAATGAAAAATAACATCGACCCTAGCAATGAGTTGGAGTCTTCAGATTTCGAAGGTTGTAGCATTGAGTTTACAGCAAATATTGACGATTTAAAAGCAGCAACATTTTATGTTGTTGCAGTACCCACTCCAATTGATGAGTCTAATCGTCCGAATTTAGCTCCACTATTGGGCGCTTCTAATACAGTAGGTAAGGTGCTTCAAAATGGAGATTATGTGGTGTTTGAATCTACAGTTTATCCAGGATGTACTGAAGAAGATTGTATTCCTGTATTGGAAGAAATATCTGGATTGAAAGCTGGTGTTGATTTCAAGTATGGCTATTCCCCAGAACGTATTAATCCAGGAGATAAGGTACATACTTTACAAAACGTAGTGAAGGTTGTTTCTGGAAATGACGCTGAGTCTTTGGAGGAAATTGCAAAGATTTATGAAGAAGTTGTTGGAGCAGGGGTGCATCGCGCATCATCTGTCAAGGTAGCCGAAGCTGCAAAAATCATTGAGAATACACAGCGTGATGTCAATATTTCACTCATTAATGAGCTGTCTATTATTTTCGATCGACTTGATATTAATACCTATGAAGTGTTGGAAGCAGCAGGAACAAAATGGAACTTTTTGCCATTCTCTCCAGGTTTAGTAGGAGGACACTGTATTGGTGTTGACCCATACTACCTGACGCATAAGGCAAAAGAAGTAGGGTATCATGCTAAAGTTATTCTTAGTGGTCGTTCCGTAAATGACTCAATGGGATTCTATATCGGAAAGCAAACCGTAAAAAAAATGATTGCACAAGGAAAGGACATGAATGAAGCCAAGGTTTTAATCATGGGAGCTACTTTCAAAGAAAATGTTAGTGACATCAGAAACTCAAAAGTGATTGATGTCGTGAATGAATTGAAATCATTCTCTGTAAAAGTAGACTTAGTTGACCCTCATGCCTCCTCAGAAGAAATGAAGCGTGAGTATGGAATAGAGCTTTCAAAAAACATCGGTAGTAATTATGATGCGGTAATTGTTGCTGTAAATCACGAAGAATACACTAAATTAGAGGAAAACGACTTCCTAAAGTTTTTTAAAGATGGAAAAGGTGTTTTTGTGGACATCAAAGGCGTCTTTAAAAATAAAATTAAGGAATTAGAGTACTGGAGTTTATAATGGAAAAGAATATTTTAATAACAGGTGGCGCTGGGTTCAACCCGTGAAATGATGGCAGATACAACATTTTTTTATACGTATATACTTGTAAGTGAAAAAGACGGTAAAAAATATACAGGTTGTA
>NZ_JBLWVE010000015.1:0-94907 GCF_048268645.1 Brumimicrobium sp.
AGAAACTCGTATTACTGTAAAATTGATTTTAATTAATTATTTAATGTTAAATTTACTTGGATTTCATCATGGAAATCGGAGGGTTTTCTATATCTGACATAACACAAGTGGGTATCATTTTTTACTTTTGTATTTTGAGTAAAGTTCTTTTAACTTTTCTTTATCAACTTCAACAACTGCTTGAGATTTGACAGTCACAAACGGAAATCCTTGTAAACTTTTCTCTATGTCTTTGAGATAGCTCTTAACTTTATATTGATCGAACTTTTGACTTACATCATTTTTTATTTGCTTTATTTTCTTCTCGGTAGAATAATCTGAATTTATAACACCTAAACGATAATCTATAGGCTCTCGTGTCTCGGTTTTAAAAACATATACCTGAAATACAGTTGGTTTATCAATGTCATTATCATAAGTGATAAATGGATCTTGTCCTTTACGAAAATATAATATCTCCTTGTGTTTTGCTGTATCTTCAATATATAAATTACCTGCTATTGAAACTGGAGATAGTTCTAAGAAAGGATCTGTGAAATATATTACTTGATAATAATAATCTCCCTCAATATCCTGCCTATTATATAGCTTAAAAATTCCACCACTATCTGATTCTTCAACTACATAAAAAGAGCTTCTTAAGGTGTCTATTTCATCATTTTTGTAAACTAAATATTGATTAAGACTATACATCATTATATGTTCATCTTGGATAAAGGTAAAATAGATAACTAATTCTTCCAAGTTAGAATCTCTTCCATACTGAATGCTCATACCTATTGAATCCGAATATTGTATTTCTTTTTCATGTATATTTTCTATATACTTCGGGTTGAAAAGAGAATCTAACCAAAGGGTATAAATTTTATTGTTTAAGGGTGAAAGTATATTTATCAGCGAATCATTTTTAAAACTAACTTTTGAAACATCATCACGTAAAGAAACAGTAGAGTTCATTAAGTTCCATTCAGTATCAAAGCTTAAAGAATCATCGTTGTTGTAAACCAAAAATCCATTTTCCGAACTATCAAAATGCATTTCATTTGTTCTTGAACAGGATAAAAAGGTTAAAAACGTAACTATGAAAAACATTTGTAAAAGAATCTTTCTCATATATTTGAAATTGTATACAATATTCATTTTAGGAGTTTTAATCTATTTAGAATGATGATGTATAACATCAATTAAAATGCTGTCATTTGGAAAGTACAATACCATACTATCTGTTCTTTGATATTCAAATACTTTGTCATTTGAAATCAATATAGTTTTACGTGTAAACTTAGTCACACTATCAACCTTATGATGAATTAGTGTAGCATTTAATTTAACTGGCTTTTTTTCATAGGAATGGTAAATTCCATTTCTTGTCGATTTTTTATTATCATAAGTACCATAAATATTTCTATCCAGCCAATTAGCCCATGGGATTTCGGGTCTGCAGCCCCTACCATCATCTGTCCTCCTAAAGTAGTTATTCGCTTTTGACTCAGGAGTAGCATAACTATTCCCACTACCTGAAACCTCCATATCCGTCTCCATATTATGAAACAAGAACCTTTGATTATCCGCATTATAGCTTCGATTTGGGAGTAAACTTCCGTAAGGATATGTTTCCGCGTATATCAATTGCCTTCAGATTTGTTTCTATCCTCCTTAAACTTCTGCATATACTTAAAATCAATTACCCTGGCTACTGATGGGTCTTCTATCGAATATTCGATTAGGACTGTGTCACCTTTTTCTAAAAAATTAAATTTGCCATATTGGGTTAACGAAAGCTTTTGTTTGTCTACATAATAATTAAAATATGATCGTGGCCCACTTCGCGCAAAAACAATGTTTTTATCATAAATAGCGTATGTCTTTATAGTACCTTTTGACATAAGTTTTTCATTTCTTTTATCAATAAAATAATTTGCACTAAATCCTATTAAAAAAAACAGAAATATGTATATTATGTATTTTTTATTCTTTAGCATTCGTTACCGCTTTTTGCCCCCGCTACCGCTAGATTACCTTCGGTGCTACTCCGTGGTTTATCTCGTGGTTGTCTGAATCCTTTACTTTACTTCTTCTAAAGTACAAATTTTTAAATTATTCGTTGATAAAGTCGCTGAAATAGATTGTTTTAGTAATAGTTTTTTTAGATTATGATTCTTGAAAGAGTTTTTTGTATGGATATCCAAGGCCACGAGAAGCTGCGCTAAATCTCGCGGCAGCCGAGGGAAATTCTTGTGTATATTTTTATTATTACTATAAAAACCTGTAGTAGCATCTTTCCCATGCAAATACATCTCGTCCAAACGTTAGGTTTTCATTCTCACGTAACAACACCAAAGATGAGATCGATTTTGCAGTTAGCATTTTAAAAGAAGCATTCGAAAAAGAACTGGTTGATTAACCCAAAATACTCATCTAAAAAAGAGGCGTAACTTCAATTACGCCTCTTTTTTTTATTTTAGGTTTTAAACTACCTCCCTCCTCTTGGATTCGTTTCACGAGAAGTTCCTGTTGGACTCGTTCGTGTATTGGGACTTGTTCTCGTATTTGGTTTGTTTCTCGTGTCGGGTTTTCTTCTTGTGTCGGGAGTAAGCACAGGAGTAACCTTAGGTTTCTTTATAATTACCGGTGGATTTTTATCTTCCTCTTTATTAATTTCAGGTTCATTACTTTGCGTTTTTCTAGGATTATCTTCTTTGTGATTATCCACTTGATCAGCAGGATCTATGTTAGCATAAGTATAATCAAAAACTGTACTGTATAACTCATCGTCTGGAACACCTGCTTCTCTAGATTTTCTTAACGCTTCAGCAATTTGTTCATCAGAAGCGTCGGCTAAAGTTGTACAACCAGATGGATACCTTATAGAATCTGAAATTGCAGTCATTTGAATTGGAAACAACGATGTTTCTTCATTCAATTGAAAAGTATTTCCAAAAGGGTGAGCAATGTAATAACACGAGTTTTCCATTCGAGTAGTGACTTCTGGAGAACGTCTAAGACTTCCAAAAAGTTCTTCATCTGAATAAGCAGAACGGTCGTTATTGATCACCGTACTGTCATCTACAACCAAGTCGTTCTTTACACCGTCATTATTCCCCAATAATCCATAATAATCACTTCTGCACTCCGGAACAGCAACGTACAATTGATACAAAACATTCTTTCTTTCCGTGTCTTTATTATCCCCAAAACTAAAGTTTCTAATAATTGCCACCCTCATTTTTTCACCCGTTGGCCAGTTCACCACAAATCGATCTCCACGAAGGTGTCTATTTTTACTTTCTTTTGGCGGTTGATTCAAACGAAGCGTTCCTCCATTAGGAAGATTGATTGTGAAATTTCTTTTTGTGATGAGTTTATTGTTAACATACACCTCACCATCGATGGGCATTTCTGTACCTCTAAATTCAACAATATCACCATTTACATTTACAACTACTCCGCCGTTCAGTGACCAAGAACTAGAAGTGTTTCTTCTAAACAGTTGTGTTTGAATAACAAAAGATTCATCCTCCGATGCAGACAACAAATAATCTCCAGCATTTTGGAAGTCATATCGCTCTCCATCAAATGTCAGCATGTGTGGTTCCCCGGTTGAAGATCCTTCGGAAACACCACAAGTTGTAGTTTCAAGGTAGTTCATCCACTCTTGCCAATAATAAGTCGCTCTTTTTCCATTGGTCGCTGCAATTTCTTTCTCTAGCTCTACTTTTGCAATACGCTGTAGTCTTTTAACGCGATCAAGATGCATTGTTTGAAGCAATTCAAAAGGTGTTTTATAAACACCCTCTGGTCGTTCTGGTTGATTTTTTTTCATGATCAAGGAAGCCATACTTTCGTATAAGTAGTCTCCAGATTTTTCATTCCAAGCTTTAAATATGTCTTTTATGTGATCTGAATCTTGGCGTTTAAACACAACATTTTGAGCATATACGCTGCCCATCAAGCCCATAACAAAGACGCTGGTAATGAGTAGTATTAAGTTTTTCATAACCTTTGGTTTTTTATATTTATGTTTTGGATTTTATCAATAAACGTTCCAAAAATTAATTTTTTGTTAAAAAATGATGGGAATTAACATTACGCCTCTTAAAGTGGTGCTATGAAATTCATTGTTTGTAAGCAATATACTAAGACTTTTCGAAGGTAGAAAGTGAAAGTATAATTCCTAAAGTGTCTTATTAGGTCTCTCCATTTCTAGCTTTCGGAATGGGATGACGAGAAATCTCTATTTCTTCATAAATATTAAGTCAATAATGAAGAACAATTAGAGCTTGAAAATTCTAGGGGCACGATATGCTATTGGGGTGGACTAAAGTCCAGCCATAATGATTAGTTCATGAACACCAAGTCAAAATTAACCCTATTGAGTTGCACCTTCAGTGCGTTGGTATAACCTTTTTTTCAACTGGATGCGATGCATCCAGTTGAAGTAAGCTGGGCTTTCAGCCCGCAATTGTATATAATATATGTTTAAATAAAATACGGGTTTGAAAATTCTAGGAATACGGTTTGCTATTGGGGTGGACTTTAGCTCAACCATGATGATTAGTTTATGAACACCAAGTCAAAATTAACCCTATTGAGTTGCACCTTCAGTGCGTTGGAATAACCTTTTTTTCAACTGGATGCGATGCATCCAGTTGAAGTGAGCTGGGCTTTCAGTCCGCAATTGTATATAATATATGTTTAAATAAAATACGGGTTTGAAAATTCTAGAAATACGGTATGCTATTGGGGTGGACTTTATTCCACCCATAATAGTGATTATCTGACTCTTCAAATACAGGAAATAAAATTATTTCTTTTTCTCACGTAGCCAATAAGTACCCAACTTATTTCCTTTGTAGGTAAACATATAGTTATTGTTTTTAAGGATTCCCATCGTAGCATCTAAGCTCATCAATTGCTTTCCTCTTGAAATAATTAAATTGAATTCAGTGTCGTGATTGAGCATTGCAAGGAATTTAGACAAATCAGCTTGATCTACTCTAAAGCCATTAAATGCGATGATTTCATCATTTGGAGAGAGTCCTGCTTTTTCAGCGGCACCACCTGACATCACACTGGTTACAATCAACTTTCCATTCTCCATTTTAGTGGTAATTCCCAACCCTGCACTTTGAAGTTCTGTATGTTGAATTTCTAATCCTAAAGCATCAAAATACTCAGCAAAAGGGATAGTTTCTGTTCCATAGATATACTTCGCGAAGAAATCATCTAGATTTCGATCTAAAAATTCCTCTAATGATGTTTTGAATTGTAAAGGCGTCATCCCTGTGTTGTTCTTCTCGTAATACTCTTTGTAAAGTAACTGCATGAATTCATCCAAAGACTTTTTCCCTTTATATTTCTCAATAATCATCGCATCGATAACGTGTGCTATTAAACCTCCTTTTGAATAATAAGAAATAGTGGTATTTCTACTGTTTTCGTTAGGACGGTAGGCTTTAATCCATGCATCAAAAGAAGCATGCGCTACAGGTTGAACTTTATTTCCAGGTTGACCTTCAACATAATTGATGGTATTTTCGAAGATGTTCAAGTAATCTTGTTCTGAATAGAATCCAGCTCTTCTCAGGATCAGTTCATCGTAATAAGAAGTAAATCCTTCCATGATCCACAACATGTCTGTATAGTTCTCATTGCTGTAATCATATTCAACTAGCGCAGCAGGACGCAATCTTTTCACATTCCAAATATGAAAATATTCGTGTGCTACAAGCGAAAGGAAGCTCATGTAATTTTCTGGACTATATGTCCATCTGTTCACATTTAAAGTGGTTGAATTCATGTGCTCCAATCCACCACCACGCGTATCTGTATTGTGGATAATGAACCAGTACTCTTTGTTTGGGTTTTTCCCACCAAATACCGCTGTTGTTGCTTCCACAATTTTCGCCATATCTATTTTTAATCTTTCTACATCATGATTTCCAGGTCCATAAATAGCAACATGGTGCTTTGTTCCTGCAGCATCAAAACTAAAGGTCTCTTGATTTCCGATTTCAATAGGCGCATCTGCCAATTCATCAAAATCTTTAAACACAAAGGTTTGAGCATTATTATCAGCACTTATTCCGTCCTTAGCCACAGCCAAAGGAGTGGTAATTTTCTTAAAAGAAGAATGAGGTATAACGGTTAATTGTCCTCCTAAATCCATATATCCTTCAGGGAATGTAAAAACACTTGTTCCATTTAAGTAACCATGTGTTTTATCTAGGAAGGAAGTCCTCACAGTAAGTTCAAAAGCATAAACTTCATAATTTACAGTAACCTTTTTCGCTTTCCCTTTTGAAATTTCCCATTGATTTTTGCTGATTTTCTGAACAGGTAAAGCTTGACCATTTTCATCTTTGGCCAACAATAAATTTACGTTTTTGGGGAATTCGCGCACCAAGTATGATCCAGGCGACCAAACAGGCATTGTCAACACCACTTTCTCTTCAGAAAAATCTGTTAAGGTTGTCTCCACGTGGAAATAATGGGTTTCTGGAGCAGGCATTGAAAGCTCATGATGAATTTTTTGACCTAAAATTGTAGTGCTAATAAACAGCGCTAAAACAAGTAAACTATAAATTTTCATAATAAAAACATTGATTTTCCTCAAAGATACAATTTACCCCAAAGAAATCGTTAATTTTGTAAACAAGAATCAATTAAACAAACACATGAGATACTTATTTTTATTTACCTTACTGTTCATATTTGCTGCTTGTAAGGACGATCAAAACGACACGACTAAAACGGGAGAAGGTGCCAGCGAAGTAGAACTGATTGAACTGCGTAATAAAGTAGCGCAACTCGAATTAGAAAGCAACCGTAAAGATTCTGTTTTAAATGAAGCTTTTTCTTTCTTCAATGAAGTTCAATCGAACCTTGCAAAAATCAATATCAAAGAAGAAGAAATTAGAGTTAGGAGTTCAAATCCTGAATTAACACAGGAAGACCAAGACTGGATTTTACAAGAAATTCAACACATTAACTTCTTAAGGAAACAAAACGCGCAAAGCGTTAGTAAATTAAAAAAGCAAATTGCCGAAAAAGATCTTAAAATTGCCGAATTAGAGGGGATGACCGACCGATTGGTATTGCAAATCCGCGATAGAGACGAACAAATTGCTTCACTTCAACGCACACTTGCCGACTTAGACATGGAGTACTCTGAATTATTTGATGAATACCAAGAGCAAGTTGAATTGGCGTTGGATGTGATGAAGGAAATGAACACTGTTTATTATGCCTACGGAACTTTAGATGAATTAATTGCCAATAACGTTTTGGTAAGAGAAGGTGGTTTCATTGGAATTGGTAAAAAAACAAACATTGCTGATGACATGAATCAAGAATATTTCCAAAAAATGGATAAATCTAAAATTAAGGAGTTAACAATTGTAGGAAGCAAACCAGAAATGGTTACTGACCACCCTATAAATTCTTATGAATGGAAAGGAAATAAATTGATGATTTTAGATGCTGATAAGTTTTGGAGAATTTCAAATTACTTAGTAGTTACTGTGAAATAAGCACATTTTGAATTAAAATAAACGAGGCAAAAGAATGATTTGCCTCGTTTTTTATTTATATCAATCCTACCATGATTTTTTTGGTAGACTTTAAGTTGAACTACTGATCAATTATATATGAGCGATTCTTTTAAAAATGCCACCTCATGTTTTCTTCTGCTTTTGCATTAAATAAAACATTACAAAGAAGATATAACCATTTCAACTAACTTATTCCATAATTCATTTTAACCTTACCCTCCTTTTCTTTTGGTTTTATATCCGTCTTTTTCCAAGAGCTCAATAACTTTATCCCTGTGGTTTCCTTGAATAAGAATATCACCGTCTTTTGCTGTACCTCCTACTCCACACGCTGATTTCAACTTTTTACCCAATGCTTTTAAATCTTCGTCTGTACCAACAAAACCTTCAACTAACGTAACCTCTTTGCCTTTTCTTTGTTTTCGGTCGATGGAGACGTATAAAAGCTGCTGATTGTTAGGAAGTGTTTCTTCTTCCATTTCCTCTTCATTATCAAATTCAAAATCAGGATTCGTACTGTACACAACGTCGCTTCTTCTTTTACTCTTTTTTCCCATAAACTGTATTTATCTATTTTTCAAATTTTAATAATTTCATTAAACGTTCTACCGACCTGCTGTTCTCCTCTGAATATACTGCATTCGAAATTTTCAGTTTTTCCTTTTGTGTCAAATGCCAAGAAAGCGAAATTTTATCATCATAATGCTCTCTTAAATTAAAAGTCACCACTTCAATCGGATAATCCATTGAACGTATGGCGGTAGAAAAAAGTTCATCTTGGTTAAAGTCTTGTACCCTTGGAAAGTTTCCGTACATATTTCCAAACGGCAATAACAAACGTTCAAACAGACCTATATTTTCATAGGTTTCTCCAATAAGTGTTTTTTTTGTATCCCTCACTTTTAACACAATTACACCACTCGTGTTTTCATGCAACCATTTTCTTAAGGCAATAAGGTAACGCACTGTTGTTTTTGATCCATAATTATCTCGAATTCCAGCATCCATTACTTGCATACCAGGATCTGTAGGCATGGTAATCATGGGCATTACATACGGAAAGGTAGCGCTCATCCTTAGCACTGAAGTAAAATTCACATCATTTGGATTGTTATGCTGAAAATACTTTAAATATTCAATGTTTTCAATTTGCGGATTCAATCCAACACGTTCATCCAATCGGTCTGTTGCTTGAAGATATCCGTGATGCTGTGCACTGACCAATAATCTTCTTCCATCATTGACAATGGTTGGTGTGAAGATCATGGTTGGTATTTGCCCAGAACGCTCATACGGCTCATAATACCCTAAAGTATGGTCAAATGCGCCATTCAAATTAGAAATTAATTCTTGCTCAAAAGCATATCCCCTGTCTTTACTGTAGAGGTGTTCATTGATTTCGACACTTTGATAACGGAAAAACAAATCATTAGTAGAAATAGAAAAAGTCAAGCGATTCAGCAAATCCTTTGAGATGTTTTCTAAATACTCTTGATCTAATCGCGAAGAAATCAGACTGTCATTTTCCATCAACATTAAGTCACGATAATAGGCAGCACCTATCATTCCGCCTGAAGCTCCTGTAATCATTTGAATGTGCTTACTAAAATCATTGTCACTCAAACTATCCATCTCTTGTAAAACACGGAAAGTCCACATGGCACTTCTCAATCCACCACCACTGGTATTCAAGACAATTAATTTTGGTTTTTTCTTACCTGTGTTTTTCTTCCAGTTTTCAAGGGTTTTTACGTAATTCTCATAATCTCTTTGAATAATAGAATCAGAATATTTCAAGTCGTAAAGTGATTGTTTTGTATAACTAACCAAGTCTTCATTTTCATAGGAGAGCCCAAAAGCAAAACTTTTAAATTGAAAAAACTCAGTTTTAGTACTCATGTAATTCACCAAGAGAAAAGCACCAACAATTAAGGGGTAGGTCCATTGTTTGAACCACGAAAACAAAGCACTCACCAACATAAGAACAATGGTAAGAATCATCATCATACTAACACTAGCAGGCACTTGAAAAAATTCATAGTCTCTAAAGAATCCAATTGAAATATAAGACAGAACCAAAAGGATTTCAAAGACCGATGCATTGATGTGATTTTGGGCAAAAACTTTATTCAGTACGTTAATATCGTAATGAGAACTGCTTCTCGACTGTCTAATTCTAAACCTTGAACCGATGTAATAATATTGGTCCACATTTTTATTCATAAAAGGTTCGTACCAAGTCTGCTTACGGTGTAAAGTCGCTTTGATATTACTGGCTTTCGATTGAAATTCTTCGGATCGCTTGCCTGTGATGGTGAATAAATCTTTGTTCGTGGGAAAAAAATACACCAATGCAAAAAGTATAAAAAGAGCTACCCCACCCAATAAAGAGAGTATTTGCAAAAACACATCCATGGGTTGAACGTATTCTTGACCTTGTTGAAAATGATAAATATTCACTGAAAAATTAATCAGGAACAGCAAAGGAATCAAACTATTGTTGATTGAAAATTTATAAAAGGGTCTTGACAAAGTTGCAATGAATGGATATTTAGGCCCCAATTGAATATAGCTATAAATATGAAAAGCCATAATAAATCCACCAATGCTCACTCCTAAAAGTAAAAAAGCAATAGGATTTGACGCACCAACATATTCAGGTGACAAGAACAAATACGGCAATCCAATTCCAACTCCAAGGTAATTATTGACAATAGAGAACAGAAAAATCCAATAAAAAAGGACAATGAGATTATACTTTACCTGAGAGAAAAGTAAATTAATTGGGAAAAATGAACGTACAGCTTTAAGAAAGTTTAAAAGGCCTTTTATCATAAGTTATGGTGTAAAACTGAATTTGTTCAAAGTAAAACATTAAATTTTGGAGTCATCTCGGTTTGATTTACCAGTAATAAAGATAGTAAACCAAATTGATTATCCATGACTTACGATAAAATCACTCACTAAATACGCTAAAGTTTTCCCCACAATACGTTCTTCTAATTCATTAGTCGGTGCACCTTCAGGCAAATGGAGGTATGCGATATTCTTCTTTTTAGCGACTTGACTGATGTATAAACGAGCAATATCTACTGATATTCCCGCAGGTGAAAAAGCGCTACTGGGCATTCTTTCAATGGTGTCCATATCCAGTTCCACGCCTGTATAATCCTTTGTTCTGGTTAAGGTATCTCTTAAAGTCTGAAAATCATCCAAATAATTGTGTTCTCCAAAAATATAGGACTCATAAAAGGTGAAATAATGTCCATCCCTCCTTAGATCATCAATAATTTGCTGACTATTAAAACGCTGATGCAATCCTAAAACAAAATACTTTTTCAAATATCCATCTTTAAAAGCATAAGAAAACGGATTCCCCGAATGCCTTCCTTCCAATCGCCTATAATCGGCATGGGCATCAAAATTCACCACTTGGATTTGTTGCTGGTATCTTTCATAAGAAAATTTCATCAATGGATAAGCGTTATTGTGTCCACCACCTATAACTATTGGAATTTGGTTTTGATTAATGTGTTCATGGAGAATTTTCACTAGAAAATTATCTAGTTCCTCCACCATTTGATTTAAGTTACCATCGAGCCCTGCTTCAGTATGCGTTGAAACACTTCCCAACACGTGTATATGATTACCGATGAGCGATTCATTGGACTGCATATTAAGGAATGAACTTAAAAAAGCTTTGAATCCTTTTTCTGCACCACCTCTTCCTTTATTTGCTCTTGGCCCAACAGATTCTTCAACTCCAATAATAACATACTTCGCTTGCGGCAAATCTGTTAATTGTTGTCCCAACTTTGTCTCTCCCTCTCTTTTACTAATAAAAAGCTGAAGTTCTTCTTTATTCAAATTATTGAATTCAAAATGTTTTGTTTTATGGGTCATGAGTTCTGTTTTACTTTGCAAACATTAAGGTAACAAAATCTTTTGGAGGAGTTGTCGGCCTCATGGTATTTTTATCAACAAAAACAAGTGTGGTTTCTGCAGTAGCCACTAACTTTCCTTGTTCATTTTTGATTTCATATTCAAAATACAGTCGCACCCCTTTAAGGTCGATAATTCTGGTGTGAACGGTTAACAAATCATCGTAAAAAGCAGGAGAAATATACTTCACACTGAAACTCGATACGGGGAGCATAAACCCTTTTTCTTCCATTTCTTTATAGGACCATCCTAAAGCTCTTAGGGCTTCTACCCGACCTACCTCAAAATACTGTGCATAGTTACCATAGTAGCAATATCCCATCTGATCGGTCTCGCCATAACGCACTCTCAGCTGAATCTCAGAGGAGTGTAAAAATTCTTTATCTTGGGGCATAATAATTTAACAACTTAAAGTGAATATCATAAAAAAGATGTGTATATTGGTGGTCCAAATAATGCTAGACCTAATCTCAATATTATGATCAAATTTATCGATTAATATAACATTATTTTGGGACGAACAGCATTAAATTGAAGTTAATTTCATTTTAATGTTAGGAGTAAAATATTTGTAAAAGTCAATAGCGATTTGATTTTTTTTTTAACTTTTTTATCCAAATATTTGCTCCTGTTCTGAAAGAATAAGAAGCCATAAATTCTTTTCTAAAGAACAACAATATTTATTTTGCTATAAACGCCTTAAACTAATTAAATGAGCCAGTTGCATGAACAAAAATGGGAAGCGTGTCTGAAAGTAATTAAAGACATTATTCCATTACAAGCTTTTAAAACTTGGTTTTCACCAATTGTACCTGTGAAGTTAGAGGGAGATGTGTTAACAATTCAAGTTCCTTCACATTTCTTTTACGAATGGTTAGAAGAACACTACATCGGATTACTAAAAAAGGTAATCAAAAAAGAACTGGGTCCAAATGGAAGGTTAGAGTACAGTATTATTATGGAACGCAATACACCTAACTCAACACCATATACTGTTAAAATACCTACTTCAGGAAGAACTTCTTTAAAGAACTCACCCGTTTCTGTACCTTTAATGGTTGGAGAAGATCACATTAGAAATCCTTTTGTCATTCCTGGATTAAAAAAGATTGACGTTAATTCAAACCTTAATCCTTCTTATAGTTTTGAGAATTTTGTAGAAGGTGATTGTAACCGTTTAGCCAGATCGGCGGGATATGCTGTGGCTAACAAACCAGGGGGAACAGCGTTTAATCCATTGTTGATTTATGGAGGTGTTGGTTTAGGAAAAACCCACTTAGTGAATGCCATTGGAATTGAAATTAAAAACAAATTCCCCAATAAAACAGTACTTTATGTAAGCTCTGAAAAGTTCGTACATCAATTTATTGATTCAATTAAAAACAATACTTCTAATGATTTTGTGCATTTCTATCAAATGATGGATGTACTTATTATCGACGATGTTCAGTTTTTCTCTGGAAAGGAAAAAACACAAGATGTATTCTTCCACATTTTTAATCACTTGCACCAAAATGGAAAGCAAATTATTCTTACCTCTGATAAAGCTCCTGTAGATATTCAAGGAATGGAACAGCGTTTATTGAGTAGAATGAAATGGGGATTATCAGCAGATTTACAAGCTCCTGAATTAGAAACTAGAATCGCTATCCTTGAAAAGAAAATGTATGGGAATGGAATCGAACTTTCAAAGGAAGTGGTAGAATACCTTGCCTACAGTATCAACACCAATGTTCGTGAAATTGAAGGAGCATTAAACTCATTAATTGCACAAGCTTCACTCAACAAAAAGGCCATCACATTAGATTTAGCCAAACAAATGATTGACAAGTTTGTGAAGAATACCGCAAGAGAAGTTTCTATTGAATACATTCAAAAAGTGGTTTGTGATTACTTCGATATTGAAATTGAAATCTTGAAATCGAAAACTAGAAAAAGAGAAATCGTTCAAGCCAGACAAATTGCAATGTTCTTCTCAAAGAAAATGACAAAATCTTCGCTTGCTAATATTGGTGCACACTGTGGTGGTAAAGATCACGCAACTGTACTTCACGCATGCAGAACAGTAAATAACCTTTCAGAAACTGACAAACAGTTCAAGGCTTATCTTACAGATTTAGAAAAGAAATTATCAATTCAGTAAATACTGGATTTGAATCCCATAAAATACCGATTGGAGTTTCCTTTCGGTATTTTTTTTTATTAAAACCATTCAATTTCCGTACTTTTGCCAAATGCTATATGCTGTAACAGATTTAGAAACAACGGGTGGAAGTATTAAAAATTCCAAAATAACCGAGATTTCCATTTTCATCACTGATGGAGAAAAGATCTTGGACGAATTTACTTCACTTGTTAATCCTGAACAGCCTATCCCCTACTTTATCTCACAATTGACGGGAATCAATGACGATATGGTAGAAGGAGCTCCGAAATTCTACGAACTTGCTAAACAAATCATTGAATTTATTGGTGATGCAGTTTTTGTAGCCCACAATGTAGGCTTCGATTATAATGTACTCAGAAGTGAATACCGCTCATTGGGCTATGAATTTAGAACCAACCACTTGTGCACCGTTAAATCATCGCGTCAAATTATTCCTGGTTATGCATCCTATAGCTTAGGTAAAATCACTGATGAATTAGGAATCGATTTGGTCGGTCGACACCGTGCTCGTGGGGATGCTTTGGCCACTACGGAATTGTTTCATTTATTGTTCAGTAAAAATTATGAGTTACTCAATAGCTTTATTCAATCAGACATCATTCCCAAACATTTACACCCTGGACTAGACTTTGATGCTATTGAAGAAATTCCAAAACAAACAGGTGTTTATAAATTCTACGACGAAGAGAGTCGATTGATCTATATTGGTAAGAGTAAAAATATTCGCAGTCGAGTGCAGCAACATCTAAAGAACAATAAATCGAAAAAAGCCATCAATATGTCTAAGGAGATTGTTCGGGTGGAATATGATTTAACTGGTTCTGAAACAATTGCATTAATTCATGAGTCCAACCTAATCAAAAAGTACAAGCCTCAATTTAACAGGCAATTACGCAAGGACAAATATCCTTATGGACTCTATTCATTTGAAGATGGAAAAGGATACATCAACCTACACATTGATTTAATTAAAAACAGACAAGATCCAGCCATTACTACTTTTTCAAACCGAAAAGAAGGTGTTGGATTTTTAGAAAAAGCTGTTTTAGAATACCAATTGTGTCAAAAGCTTACGGGGTTGTACCCAAGTCAGTCCTCTTGTTTTCAATACCACACCAAAGAGTGTTTCGGGGCTTGTATTGCAAAAGAAGCGGCAACAGATTACAATCAACGTATTCAGCAATTGATTGATCAACTCAATTATGAATTAGACAACTTCTTTATCGTAGATAAAGGAAGAAACAAAGATGAATTGGCCTTGCTAATGGTAGAACGTGGCACATTTATCGGCTATGGATTTCTCCCCAAACAATACAACGACCAGTCAATAGAAACATGGAAAGAAGTCATCGACCACTACCAAGAGGACAGAGACATTCGCATGATCATCAACCGAACTATTCGCATTAAGAAAGGGATAGAAATCAGAAGATTTTAATTCACCGCCTGATCACTAAAATCCATCAACAAGAATCCTATTAAAATCTTATTCTCGCCACTCCAAACGCTGTTGAAATACTGTTAGCATCTTTTAAGAAGAAAGAAAGCGCATCTCTTGACGAAATTCCAAATTCATAAGCACCTCCTTTAAGAATAAAGTTAACGCCAACAGGAATATTGTGTTCATAAGCTCCGCCACCGAAGTAACCTGCACTTAATTGAAGCCATTTAATCGGACGAATATCTCCTCCGAAAGAAACAACGGCATTTTGCAAACTTCCAGGATTGTCTTTATTGAAAGGTGCAACTACGTCAAACCCAACATTTAATTTTTTATCAAACATCGCTATACTTCCCCCTAATCTAAAATTCGCAGGGTTAGATATCACAATTTCTTCTTGTTCTTCAAATCTTAATAATCCACCGACATCTGATAATTCATTCATGATTTCAGGGATTGCAGCATTGTCTAATCCTGGTAAACGATAAGTTCCAAGCAAAGTATCTTGCACCGAATAAGCATCACGTTTATACGTCACCGAACCAATGTTATTTACTGCAGCAGCCAAACGAATTTTATCAAAAAGGACAACACTTGCAGAAAAATCTAATCCAAAACCTTTTCCTACAGACTCAGGCATCACTCCACTATTGGATGAATTTTGACCAGTACCGAAATTAATATTGAAGAAAGGCGATACAGCAGCATTCACCGATAAGCCGTCATTATTTGAATCCATATCAAACATCGCAACAGACTGAATATAGCGTGCTCCAACACCTGCATACAAGGCAAATTTATCAGGATCACCTAATATTTTACGTCCATAACCTATGTTGAAATGTCTGTTCCAAAGAAATTTAACACGAGACCCTCTGGTTATATCACTAACCAATAAAGGATTGTTAATTTCACCATTAATAACTGCAGCTAGGGTATCGTTTGAAATATTTTCTCTATTCGAAATTGTTGTTGTATCACCATTCATTGCGATGGTCAAAGAATCAAAAACACTGCTCAACTTACCTCTAAAAATGATGTCTGTTGTCTGCTCATTCAACTGAGAAAACCAATCATAATGTTCATTCACCGAAAAAGCAATACCTCCAAACTTTTCAGATTGGTAAGACGCTCCAAACCAGTTAAAGCTAGCGTTTACAGCAATTCCAGATTCAGCATAATCTCCAGCAGCTTCTCTTTGCTGTTCGAAATTAAACCCATTCCCATTTCCGGTCATTTGATTTTTAATTCCCATCATCGCATTCTTTAAACGCGTTTTATCCAAGCTTGGACTCGAAATTCCCATAGAGAGTTCCGTTGTTCCGAAAGTGAATTTTTTATCTTCAAATCCAGAACCCCATCCAAGTGCAGAACTGTTGATTCCAAGTGAATGGTAATCTGTTAAAAATGTTGTTGCAACACCTTTTCCTACTGCGGTATACGCAATACCTTGAGTTTGAGAGTAGGCCATTGAACTCATCAATAGCATTACCAATCCTCCAAATATTTTAAACTTTTTCATGGTTTTTAAATTAAGTTATTCTAAATCTTTTCTTCTAATTAATACTAACGATTGATCTGTGAGTTCTTCCACAAAGTAAATATCGGCAAAACCGTCTAGACTGATGAATTTTAGTAGATTATCTTTTTCTATGTAAATCCATCTTTTAGGGCGGCTAGAGACAGAATTAAATCCGGAATTACAACCTGTGGTAAAAACAAATTCAATTGCTCCGTCTTCTCGCAGTGACCATTGGTGTTTTCCACAATCGTTTTGTCGACAATCAGGAGTTGAAGTTTGAAAAACCAAGGTATCTTCGGCATCTTCAATTTCTAAAGCATAACAGATTCTCCATGTTTTAACAAATTGATCATGTTTAAACACGGGGGGAGATTCTTGTCCTAAAGCGGAGAACAATGAATAAAGAACAGAAAAAAAGAGGAGTAGTAGATTTTTCATAGTTTAAAGATAGTGAATATTCAAAACTACCTAACGGAAAAATCATATAATTCGTTGGAAGGATATGTTTTTAATTTAAACTCTCCATTTTCCAAGACGCCATAGGTGTAGTATTTAAGCCAATCACCGAGATTAAAGTAAGTACTGTTATTTCCAAGTTCAATATTTAGTGGCAAGTGACGGTGTCCAAAAACAAAATAATCAACATGCTCTTTTTGAAGGACTTCCTTGGCATAAATAGCTAACCATTCTTGATCTTCTCCAAGGTATTTCTCATCTTCATCTCCAGTTGCTGCTCTACTTGAGCGAGAAAAATAATTAGCGATTCCTATTCCGAAATTTGGATGAAGTCGGGCAAAACACCATTGAAAAAACCGATTGGCAAATACTTTTTTTATGAATTTATAACCGTGATCTCCTGGTCCCAAACCATCACCATGTCCAATAAAGATCTTTTTACCTTGTGCTTCAAATACGAAAGGCGCTTTGTGCATGATAATGCCCAGTTCTTTTTCGTGATAGCCAAACATCCACATGTCATGGTTTCCTGTAAAAAAATGTACGGGAATTCCCCTATCGGTTAGCTCAGCAATTTTTCCTTGTAAACGAACAAATCCTTTTGGAATGGCATGTTTATATTCAAACCAAAAATCGAAAATATCACCTACTAAAAATATTGCTTCTGCGTCTTTACTGACTTCATCCAACCAGCGAACAATGAGTTTTTCACGTACTAAACTCTTTTCAGCGGTTGGAACACCAAGATGAAAATCTGAGGCAAAATATATCTTCTTACTTGATGTAGACATTGATTTAATTATTGATCAAACAATTCCTTGAGCGTGTTTGCTAATTCTTGTCCCCTTAAATTTGTTCCAATAACTTTACCCTCTCTATCGATAAGAACCGTAAAAGGTATAGAAGAAACTTTATAATCTTTGGCTGCAGAAGACTGCCAAAATTTTAAGTCAGACACATGCGCTTCCCATAAGAGTTCGTCTTGCTCAATCGCTTGCACCCATTTCTCTTTGGTTTTGTCTAAAGAAACTGAAAATACTTCAAATCCTTGATCATGATACGCTTTATACAAGTTTACAACATTAGGATTTTCTCTACGACAAGGTCCACACCAAGCCGCCCAAAAGTCAATTAAAACAACTTTTCCGCGGTAATCTGATAAACGAAGCGTGTCTCCTTCAGGATTCGGCAAGGCAATTTCTTTGGCCATATCTCCAGGGGCAATGGGTAGGCGCGCCAACATTTGAGCTTTGTTCACTCCATATTCTTTAATGATTCTTTGCACAGTTGGACTTTCACCAAAACCTTTTTCTAATGATTGTACTAACTGCTCATAAATTTCAAACTCTTGGTCAATGTTTACAGTAGACAATGCACCCACCAAGGCTGGTGAACTATTATTATTGTTAATGAATTGTGTACGTTGACTTATAAACTGCTGATAAGTTGACTGAAACTGTTGTTGAATTTCCTTCTTCTTATCTTGATTGGCTTGTAAGTAACGATTTGCTGAATCTAATTTTGCACGGTATTGAGCACTGACACGTAAAAACTCCAATAGTGCGGTGCTTGAAGCAGAATTTATAATGTTGGTGTGGTAAAATAGATTGCTCCCATCTCCATACACTTTAATAGTATCACTGCCTTCAACGATAATATTAATACTCTGTCCGTCCTCGAGCGATAAAACATAATAATCTTTATCCTTTAAGGTAATGGACTTTTCAAAAAATCCTTTTTCATCCATTTCCACAACAGCGATTTCAAGATTATTTTCACCATTATTTTGTAAAAGTTTTAGTGTATCGCTATCCGTGTTGAATATTTGTCCTTTTAGCACAAAAGAAAAATCCTCTTGAGCAAAAATGAAAGAAGTAAGTAAAGTAAATGTTAGAAATGTGATTAATCGTATCATAGTTTATTGTTTATTTTCCGAAGAGCTCTTGCAATTTCTTTTCCAAAGATGGTCCTCTTAATTTTTCTGCAATTATCTTTCCTTCTGGATCAATAAGAACAGTATGTGGAATTCCATTGAATTGATATTTTTGAACTACATCTGTTTCCCAACCTTGAAGGTCACTCACATGATAGTCCCAAATTAGTCCATCTGCTTCAATGGCTTTCATCCATTTTTCTTTGTCCTTATCTAAAGAAACACTGAAAATTTCGAATTTATCTCCTTTGTACTTATTGTATAGTCTTACCACATTAGGGTTTTCAACTCGACAAGGTCCACACCAAGATGCCCAGAAGTCTATCAAGACATATTTCCCACGTAAAGATGACAATTTCATTTCTTCCCCATCAGGATTGACCTTCGTGATTTCTGGAGCGATATTTTTCTCCTTGTAGTCTACATAATCATTTAGACTTTGCTCCAATTGCGCAACCTGAGAACCAATACTCACAGTCATTGGATGCTCGGGATACTTTTCTTCATAGGCTTTATGCAAAGTTTTAAGGACCTCGATGTTTTTCATATCGTAATTTTCAAAGCCCATCATTGGCATTAAATTCGTCATTAAAAGAATATGAGCGGGATTCCCTGGATCTTTTTTAATTTCTTTTACAATGTAGCGATCCATTGGTTCTTTTTTCTCCATGACCATTTCAATCAACTCCTCTTGCGGGTATTGTTGAGGGTTAACAAGAGTCATTTGCCAATCAACAAACTTTCTCATCTCAGCCATATATCCATTTAAAGGGGCGGCCCAATTGGTTCCTTCATAAACTACAGAGCGGTTAAATTCATTAAAATCCAATTGAAGCGTCAATTCATCTTCTGGCACTAAAGTAAGCGGAATAACTTTTGGTTCCTGTCCTTGTTGTACCACTTCATCAACCCTTAATTGATAAAGTCCCATCGCTTCAATTGCACCATCCAACTGGAAGCTCCCATCCGCATTCGTTACAGTTTTACTGATCAAAATTGGACCCCTGTCGGTATTTGCTTCAAGTAATAAAGTGGCATTACCACCATTATTAACGGTACCATTTATTGACACATTAGGAGTTGCGTTTGGATCTTTAATCATCTTACCTGAATCCTCTTTTGCGGAAGTTTCTACCGATTCCGTTTGGGGTTTGGTTGTTTCATCTTCTGAACCACAGGCCAAAAACAAAGTGCTTAATGCTAAAACGTAAATACTTTTCTTCATCATATTAAATCTCATCTAAAAGTTGGCGCATCAATTTGTTGGCAGATTTCGGGTCAGCTTTTCCACCTGATGCTTTCATTACTTGTCCCATAAAAAACCCAACCAATTGCTTTTCGCCATTCTTATAACGTTCAGCTTCTACTGGGTGTTGTTTTATGACCTCTTTAATTACAGCAGAAATTGAATCTTCGTCACTGTCTTGAATTAAATTCAAGTCTTCAGCTATTTTTTTTGCTGATCCATTCGGCGTTTCAAGCAATGCTGGGAAGATTTTCTGTCCCGCTACAGTATTCGAAACAAAACCACCGTCGATAAGTTCAATCAATTCAGCTATTTTTTTTGCTTCAATAGGAAACTCTTCAATGGTCTTCCCTTGCTGATTCAAATAAGAACGAATTTCTCCATTCATCCAGTTTGAAGCGGACTTATAATTTTTAGTATGTTTAATTATCGCTTCAAAATATTCAGCGAAGGGTTTGGTTGAGATAATATTCGTTGCATCGTAATCCGACAACTTTAATTCTTCGGTATACTTTTTATATAATGCTTTTGGCAACACAGGCATTTCTGCTTTAATTGCTGCGACTTGCTCTTTCGATACATGCAAAGGTTGCAGGTCAGGCTCTGGGAAAAAGCGATAATCATTCGCATCTTCTTTTGTTCGCATAGAAATGGTACGCATATTCACAGCATCAAAAGAACGTGTTTCTTGATCAATGACCTCTCCTTTTTCTAGTAATTCAATGTGGCGATCAATTTCAAAATTAATTGCACGTTGAACATTTCGCATAGAGTTCATGTTCTTCACCTCTACTCTTCTCCCATAGGTTTTGGCTCCTTTTTTACGAACAGAGATATTGGCATCACAACGCAAGTTTCCCTCCTCCATGTTACCATCACAAATTTCTAAGTAACGCACCAATTGACGAATTTCTGTCAGGTAGACATAAGCCTCATCACCACTACGCATATCAGGCTCCGTTACGATTTCAAGCAAGGGAGTTCCTGCACGGTTCAAGTCCACAAGTGTATCATAAACATCTACATCGTGAATACTTTTTCCGGTATCTTCCTCCATGTGAATCCTAGTGATTCCAACATATTTAGTTGTACCATCCTCCATTTGAAGGTCTATTTTCCCATTCGCACATATTGGCGTTTTATCTTGGGTAATTTGATACCCTTTCGGTAAATCTGGGTAATAATAGTTTTTTCTATCGAAATACTGATTTTCTGCAATCTCACAATTCAAAGCCAATCCCAATTTAATGGCATACTCAATTGTTTTCTTATTCATCTTTGGGAGTGTCCCAGGATGACCTAAAGTGATTGCACTCACATTTGTATTTGGTCGTGCTCCATACTCATTTGCGTCGCTGGAGTACGCTTTGGTTTTCGTTAACATCTGGGCATGAACCTCCAGTCCAATTACCGCTTCGTATGTTGCTTTTACCTCCTCTGATACCATCTATTTTCTAAAAATGTATTAAACTCTTGCGATTAATTCTTTGATAATCTTGGTCATTTTTGGTTCTGTTTGATTTGCTACATCAATAACGTCTTGACCTGAAACTTTTACAATTTTTCCTTCTACGCCTAAATCAGTAATGATAGAGACAGCAAAACACGGGATTTCCATATGTCGTGCTACAATAATCTCGGGAACTGTAGACATACCGACAGCGTCTGCTCCTAAAATTCGAATCATTTTATATTCTGCTGGTGTTTCTAAGGTTGGACCTGTTAATCCTGCATAAATCCCTTTAGAAACATGGATATCTAACTCTTTTGCAATTTGCTCAGCAAGTTCAATCATACCAACATCATAAGCATCGCTCATATCAGGAAAACGAGGACCTAATTCGTCAATATTTTTTCCAATTAAGGGGTTTCCAGGGAAAAGATTAATATGATCATTAATGAGCATGATTTCACCAATTTCTTGATTTGGATTAACTCCACCAGAAGCATTACTCACCACTAATCGCTCAATCCCTAAAGCATTCATAACACGAACAGGGAAAGTACATTGTTGCAAAGTATATCCTTCATAATAATGAAAACGACCTTGCATGGCCATCACTTGTTTTCCACCCAACTCTCCGAAAATCAATCTACCGCTATGTCCTTCAACTGTTGATACAGGGAAGTGAGGAATATCTTCATACGAAATAGAGTTCGTGATGTTGATTTCATCCACCAATCCTCCAAGCCCAGTTCCTAAAATGACTCCTATTTGTGGTTTCACCTCAGTTTGGGACTGAAGGTATTTTACTGCATCATTGATTTGTGTTAACATAGCTATATATTTTCTTTAGTAATTTATTTTCATCTTCTATTTTCACAGTCATTGCTTGATAATACCAAGGATAGGACTGAATATTTGTTTTTATTTTTGAATTCATTAATCGCACAGCGTCTTTCTCGGTTGTTACAATTATTTTTTCAGCAGAGGCAAAGTTACCAAATAATTTGTGAATTTTCTCAATATCCTTCACTGTGTAATCGTGATGGTCCCCAAACTTTAAATGGGTGACCTTTGAATACTGTTTCAGGTGAGAAATTAACGGTTGTGGATTTCCAATTCCCGTCACCAAAAGAATCTCTTTAGGGGCTGAAGTCACTGTTTTATCTTCCAAATGAACCAGATTACCATAAGTAATTGAAGAAAAGAAAATGGGAACAGTAGACTTCAATTTTAATCGAGAAACAAACTTCTTTTTTCTCGTTTCACTAAGGTTGCTTGGGGATTTTGTAACAATAACCACATCTGCACGGTGTTTTCCCCAACGAAACTCACGTAATCGTCCTGCTGGCAACACAAAATCTTTAAAAAAGGGCTTATTGAATTCTGTGAGTAAAATATTGCAATCTCTGTGAATGTACCGATGTTGGTAAGCATCATCTAAAACAATGACTTCCGTTTCGGGATGCTTTGCTAATAATTGCTTAGCCCCTTCTACCCTTTTTTCACAAACAGCCACTTCCACTTTTCCTTCGAATTTCTGAGCATAATTTAATGCTTCATCTCCAACCTTATTTACTTCCGCATTGGCGTTGACTTTAACAAATCCTTTTGATTCTCGACCATAACCTCTTGAAAGCACAGCCGTTTTATATTTTTTGGACAAGGCGTTGAGTAAAAACTCAACATGAGGTGTTTTTCCTGTTCCTCCTACAGATAAATTCCCCACGGAAATCACAGCCGAACCCACCTCAGTCACCGGCTTAATGTTCTTATCAAACAGTCCATTCCTTATCATCATGACACAGCCATAAATCAAGGAAAAAGGAAGTAATATCATCCGCAGAATAATCATTGGGTTAAAAATAGAAAAATCTTGTTGATTAGCTAAGTTTCGCTTGCCAATATTCATAGGTCTTCATCTCTCCCGTATCAAGTTTAATATCGAAGGATAGTTTGTAGGCTTTTTCGATTTCTAATTCAACTTCATTTTTAAAAATGTTTCCTGCATAAACAAATGTGTGGTATTCTCCATTTTCACCACAAACATCAACATCTATGGGTAGGTTATTTATTAATTCTGGAGTTAGATCTTGACCAATATAAGATTCATCTAATTTATCGGCTTGGGTAGTGATAATTTTTGCTTTGAGTCCTGAGTTTAAGAATGTCTGAATGGTTTCCTCTGGAGAATTGCTCCAAATCGGCTCCACTACTTCAATTCCATGCGGATTCAGTTTACTTTCTCGGTAAGTTCTGATTTCATCTAAATATAAATCTCCAAATATGAAATGTTTTACTCCCTTACGTTTAAAATATTCAACTGCTTGGAGCATTTTGTGCTCATAATCGCCTGGGGATTTATTAATGAAGATGGGATACAATTCTATTCCAATCGCCTTTGCTTGTTTTTCCATTAAAGTCAGTGGAACTGAATGTGCAGATGAACTTTCGTCGGCTTCATTAAAAGTAGTTAACAAAGCGATGACCTCAAATTTATTTTCTTGAAATACTTTTTGAAGCGCCAAAGCGGAATCCTTTCCACCACTCCAATTGAAAACGGCCTTTGGTTTTTGCATTGTTTGTTTTTGGTGTAAAAGTAGTGTTTAATTGTATTGAATAATATGTGCAGGTTGATTAAACGGATTAGAGAGATGAAAGATATACTGTTCAGATCACCTAATTTCCAGTTTAATCTTGGTAAAGTTAATACACATCCTCCCCAACTTGGGAAACCACAGAATCACAAACAAAGCTCAAAATATATCGTAAAAACAAAGTTTTAAGTTTATTTCAAAGCTACTGTAAAGGTCTTCCCAAGTCTTTCCCAACTTGGGCCTATAATCTTCAATTATTCAGCTTTAACATTGAATAATTATTAAATTTGCATTTTAAACACAAAAGTAAATTCAATGAAAGAAACTGCGCTATCACAAGTACATGCAGAGTTAGGAGCTAAGATGGTTCCTTTTGCTGGTTATAATATGCCTGTTACCTATGCAGGATTAAAACATGAACACGAAGTTGTAAGGACAAAAGTGGGTGTTTTTGATGTTTCTCACATGGGTGAGTTTTTCGTAAGGGGTGAAAATGCAGAGGCTTTACTTCAAAAAGTAACAAGTAACGATGTAAGCAAGCTTGTTGTTGGAAAGGCACAATACTGTTATTTGCCAAACAATGAAGGGGGAATTATTGATGATTTAATCATTTACAAAATTGCCGATCAGGAATTTATGTTGATTGTAAACGCTTCTAACATTGAAAAAGATTGGAATTGGATTTCTTCTCAAAATGATGTTGGTGCAGGATTAGTCAATGAATCTGATGAATGGAGTATCTTAGCCATTCAAGGTCCGAAAGCTGCTGAAGCAATGCAATCTTTAACTTCAGTTGATTTAAAAGCAATGAAGTTTTATTCTTTTGAAATCAATGAATTTGCAGGAGTTCAAGACGTAATCATTTCTGCAACTGGATATACCGGAAGCGGAGGATTCGAAATCTATGTTAGAAACAAGGACATCAAACAAGTTTGGGATAAAGTTTTTGAAGCTGGAAAAGCTTTTGGAATTGAACCAATCGGTTTAGGTGCACGAGATACTTTGCGTCTAGAAATGGGATACTGTTTGTATGGTAACGATATTGACGATACAACTTCACCTTTTGAAGCGGGTCTTGGATGGATTACCAAATTCACAAAAGAATTTATCAACAGTGAGGCTCTAAAAGCTGAGAAAGAAGCGGGAATTAAAAACAAATTGGTTGGATTTGAATTAATTGACAAAGGTGTTCCACGTCAAGGATATCCTATTTTAAATGCAGAAGGAGAAGAAATTGGACGAGTAACCTCAGGTACAATGTCACCTTCGCTCAACAAAGCAATAGGAATGGGCTATGTTCCTGTTGAATTGGCTACAGAAGGAAGTGAAATTTATATCGGTGTTAGAAATAAGTCCCTGGCAGCAAAAGTTGTGAAAACTCCTTTTTATAAAGGCTAATTTTTATTCGCATATCATATTGAAGAGAGGACTGCAGAAATGTGGTCCTCTTTTTTGTTATTCATCGGATGAACAAATATTTATCCCTAATTCCCAACAATGGGTCTTGATCCGTCTTGATTCCAGAAAACGAGTCACAAAAAAAGGTCAGACTATTGCCTGACCTTCTTGTTTATTAATGAATCTAATTTTTTTAGGTACTACTTAGTTCAACTTTAGAAATTACACATTCGTCACAATCTTTAATTTCTCCGTTGTATGTTTCACGGTATTTATGGATTGTCTGAATTGGAATTCCCATGAAATGTCTTTGAATACGTGTAACTTGCGTACAAAGTCGACCCATGTTAGGGTGATACCTATTTTCTAATTTACTTTTTCTTACTGTTCTTATTAGTCTGATAACTCAATGTATTGTGATTCGGTGGCAATATAAGGGTTATAATACTCAAACTCAAAAATTTTTACGGAATTCTAGAAAAATCGTGAAAATTTTAAGTTTTTTTAATGAAAAACGTAAAAATTAGATAAAAAAAGAGGTCATTTAAAAAAATGACCTCTTCTACGAAACGTACTTTTTATGATCAAGTATCGATTGAACCCATTACTCGTTCCATGAATTTCTTTGCCGCATCTCTTTGAGGAATTCCTTCCTCTCTCATCATTTTATTGACTTCGATTGCGCCGTACATATTGGAAAGTAATTCTCCAATTACGTCAAGTTCTTCATCCTTCATAGAAGAAAGTTCTGTGAGATTTTCTAATGTTTCAATTGTTTCATGAACGAAATCCTCATCATTCTCTTCTATAAAAGTGGATAAGTGTCTAATTACTGGTAGTCTCATCGATAAAAGATTTTAATACTTCTGTTTTGTTCGTTTGTGTTTGCTGAATTAATTCTCCATTTTTGAAAGCTGCGAACGTAGGTAAATTATCTACTTTTGCTAACTTTCTAGACTCTGGATTCTTTTCAGCGTCGATTACGATAAACTTTACATCATCATGATCCTGGGCAAATTTCTTAAACTTCGGCTTCATGATTCTACAGTTTCCACACCATCCGGCTGAATACTGTACGAGAACAACTCCATCTCCGGAGATCTCCTCATGTAAAGTATCTGTTGATAACTCTACATATGCCATAACTATACTGATTTTAAATATTCAGCAGTACCTTTAGCATCTGCACTCATTGCTTTACTTCCTTCTTCCCAGTTTGCTGGACAAACCTCTCCATGCGTTTGTACGTGAGAATAAGCATCAATCAAACGGAGGTATTCGTTAACGTTACGTCCAACAGGCATGTGGTTAATTCCTTCGTGGAATACCAATCCGTCTTCATCAATTAGGTAAGTTGCACGGTACGTTACGTTGTCTCCTTCTACGATGAATGAATCTGTTTCTTCGTTGTATGTTTCGTTTTGGATATCCAAAATTCCTAACATGCTTGATAGGTTACGGTTTGAATCTGCCAAAAGTGGGTAAGTTACACCTTCGATTCCTCCGTTATCTTTTGCTGTACTTAACCATGCAAAGTGAACTTCTGGAGTATCACATGAAGCACCAATTACGATAGTGTTTCGGTCTTCGAACTCTTTCAATTTTGCTTGGAAAGCGTGAAGCTCTGTTGGACATACATAAGTAAAGTCTTTTGGGTACCAGAATAACAATACTTTTTTCTTGTTTTTCTTTGCTTCTTCTAATACATTAATTTTAAATGTATCTCCCATTTCATTCATTGCATCCACTTGGATGTCTGGAAAAGTTTTTCCTACAATTGCCATAATAATTTATTTTTTTTGGTTAATAATTTTCTGCTATGAAGATAATAATATTTAAGTCTTGAAAAGTTAAATTTCTTCAATTTTCTAACCTACTCTATCCTTATCAACACTACAAATATAAGCCTTCTTTTCCCATTGTTTTTATCAATTATTATTATATTTACATAAATTTTATCTATATGATTTCACCTGTTCAACTTTCTTACATTTTTGCATTGCTCAAACACAAGAACTTTCAACGTGCTGCCGATGCTTGTCATGTTACCCAACCGACTTTATCAATGCAGCTAAAAAAAGCAGAAGAAGCCATTGGCTTTAAAATAATTGATAGGGATACCAATCCAATATCATTGACTTACTCAGGAAAACAATTATTTCCAGTACTTTCTTCTATTCAATCTGCCTATGATGAATTGGAAATAAAAGTTCAAAAATTAAAAGGAACGTATAAAGCAGAAATCAGGATTGGAATCATTCCCACAATTTCCAATTATTTAGTGCCAGAATTATATGCCAAATGGCAAGATCAAATTGGGGATGTTCATTTGGACATCAGTGAACTGACTTCTCCGAATTTATTGGAAGCTTTAAAAAACAAAAACATAGATTTAGGAATTATGGCTGGTCCTGTTGAAGATCTTTCATTGGATCAACAAATACTTTACAATGAAGAGATATTCATATACGCTCCCACTATTAAAGGAAAGGAAATTCAAATTGAAGAATTGGAACACGAGCATCCATGGCTATTGAGTGAAGGTAACTGCTTAAGAACACAAATGATAAATTTCTGCAAATTAGACCAAAAAACTCAATCTGAATGGAATTATGAAGGTGGAAACCTACATTTATTGACTAAAATGGTGGAACAAGAAGGAGGATACACTTTAATCCCTTCCTATTATCTTCCTTATTTAAATTTAGAACAACAACACATAAAAAGAATTAAGCACCACACTCCTATTCGACAAATTGTTGGGTTACACCTTAAGCGCAATACCAAAAAGGAAGATATTGTAAAGATTATGCGCATTATTCAACGCAGTAAGAATGTTGGTCAAAAGGAATTAACCAATGTTGAATTGCTCCCCTGGGATATATAACGTTTCATGAGGACTTACATTGATTCGCGAAGATTCTAGGGCGAGAAAAATTAAAAAAAGTCAAGCAGAAACGAAGAAAAATATTATTTTAATAGTCAAATCAAAAACAACATATGGAAATTAAAAAATATTACGACCTTGTTATCAACAAAGTAACCCATTGGACAGAAGACTTAGTGGTTATGCTACCCAACTTCGTCCTCGCTATTATTGTCATGGTACTCTTTGTTTTTTTAGGAAAACTTAGTAAAAGCATCATCAGTAAAGTCCTTTTCAAAACCCTAAATAACAGGTCGCTTTCTTCCTTGATTTCTAGAATAATCTACTTGATTGTACTCACCATTGGAGCTTTTGCTGCTTTAAGTTTGATGAACTTAGATAAAACAGTAACTTCACTCCTAGCTGGTGCGGGGATCTTAGGATTAGCGCTTGGTTTTGCATTTCAAGATATTGCCACCAATTTTATTGCAGGATTTTTTATGGCTGCAAAACGTCCTTTCAAAATCGGACAGGTTATTCATTGCGAAGGTCACAGTGGTATAATTAAACACATTGGTATCCGTACAACTGAAATCGCTTCGTTTCAAGGCCAAGAAATCATCATCCCCAACAAGTTGCTCTTTCAAAACCCATTGATCAACGATTCTGAAAATGTTTATAAACGTATTGACCTAGAAGTTGGTGTTTCCTACGGTGAAGATTTAGAACGTGTAAGAGACATTACAATTGATGCAGTAAAAAACATTCCTAACATTCAAAAAGATAAAGAAATATCCTTGTTTTATAAAGAATTTGGTGGAAGTTCAATCAATTTCACCATTATGATTTGGGTAGAATTTAAAAGTCAGCTAGAGTTCCTAAATAGTCAAAGTGAGGCGATAATCGCCATCAAAAAAGCTTATGACAGTGAAGACATCATGATTCCGTTCCCCATTCGCACATTGGATTTTGGGATTAAAGGAGGAGAAAAACTAAATGAAGTGTTGCCAAAACAGTAATTCAAATTTCGGATTATATTTTGTGACAAGTCCTATTTCACGAACTGACTTTAATCATTTTTAATTCTTTGAAATAAGGCGATATTTGCACTTGAAAGACCAAGAGATTCACCGCACTTGACGTTGAATGATTTGGTAAAAAAATAAGTCGTTATGTTAAGTGAAAAAATCATCAACAAGTATAATATTTCAAGTCCTCGATACACCTCCTATCCAACCATTTTAGATTGGAACAGGATGGAGTTTACAGCAGACGAATTTGCACCTATATTCATAAAAGCGGAGCAAAATAAAAACCACAGCACAAGTGTTTATGTTCACCTTCCTTTTTGCGAAAGTTTATGTACTTTTTGCGGATGTCACAAGCACATTACCAAACAACATAGCGTTGAAGCACCTTACATCGATGCCGTAATTAAAGAATGGCAGATGTACGAAAAACTCAATGGTGGAAGTATTCAAGTGGATGAAATTCATTTGGGAGGAGGAACACCAACCTTCTTTGCAGCTGCGCAATTGAAAAGATTAATCGAAGCAATTAATATAAAAACAGGGCCAGATCCTTTGTTTAGTTTTGAAGGACATCCTAATCACACAAGCGATGAACAATTAAAGACTTTACACGACTTGGGATTCAGACGGGTGAGTTTTGGAGTACAATCCTACAGTCCGGTGGTTCAAAAAGCCATTAATAGAATCCAACCCTTTGAAAAAGTGAAAGAAGTTACCGAAAATGCAAGAAAAGCAGGCTTTACTTCTATTAGTCACGATTTAGTTTTTGGACTTCCTATGCAAACGATGGAGGACATGATGGATACGATTGCCAAGACCATAGAATTGAAGCCAGATGCCATTTCTTTGTATTCATACGCACATGTGCCATGGGTAAAAGGAACAGGTCAACGTGGATTTTCTGAAGAAGATTTACCTTCTGGTGACGAGAAAAAAGCCTTGTATGATCAATCCAAGAAACAATTATTAGCACAGGGCTATGTTGAAATAGGAATGGATCATTTTGCCTTACCGACGGATATGTTAGCCAAAGCGTTACGGGGTGGAGCATTAAACAGAACTTTTATGGGGTATACAACCAACACCACCGACCGCATGATTGGACTAGGCGCTTCTGCCATTTCAGAATACGGTTTTGGATATGCTCAAAATGTAAAAAGTACCCGTGCTTATCATGGTAAAATTGACGCCAATGAATTGCCTATTTTTAAAGGTCATGTACATTCGGAGACAGACGCAACATTAAAAGAACATGTGACACAACTCATGTGTCAATTTAAAACTAACTTTGCTAACGATGAATGGATGAAAAGTCATGTTGCTGAATTCAAGGACATCTTAGATGAATTTCAAAAAGACGGCATCATTACATGGAATGAAAATGAAATAATTGTTACAGAGGACGGAAAACCATTTTCACGAAATGTTTGCATGACTTTAGATCCCTACGCGAATGGAATTCCGACACAAGGTAGATTTAGCAAATCCGTTTGAGTCAACAATTGTGTTCATCAAATGAAAAACTGAGAATAGTTTTAAAATGATTTTCTGTAGTTTATGACAGAATTAATAAAATTTCAAGTTGTTTAAATTATGGGGTGCTATCACTGTGGAGATAAGATAATTGGGAAACCCATTTCTAAAGATGACAAAGATTTTTGCTGTACTGGGTGCTTGGCTGTTTATGAAATATTAAGCGATAATGGACTCGATCAATTCTATGAATTCAACCAACAAAGTGGAATTAAGCCCAATTCAGAGGGAAATGCAAAATATACTGCCTTAGATGTCCCTGAAATTTTTAATGATTTTATTGAATTTCAGAATGACGAATTATACATTGTTACTTTTTTCTTACCTGCAATTCATTGTAGTTCTTGCATTTACTTGCTCGAAAACTTACAAAAACTCAATTCAGACATCATTTCAAGCGAATCCAACTTTACCGCTAGAACGCTTACTTTAAGTGTGAAAAAAGACCGAAAACTATCTGAAGTTGCTGCATTATTGGAAAGTATTGGCTATAAACCCGAACTTCGAAAAGGAAAAGAAAAAACAAGTAGTTACGACAAAAAATTACTTTTACAATTAGGGGTCGCTGGGTTTGCCTTTGGAAATGTGATGTTATGGTCCGTTCCTGAATATTTAGGGCTAGATGAAATGTTTGAGGATTTTAGAAACTTTTCCGCCTACCTTACTTTGTTGGTTTCTATTCCTGTCCTGTTCTACTCTGCTTCTCCTTACTTTATTTCTGCATATACTGCACTAAAAACCCGTCAGTTAAACTTAGACATTCCTGTAGCCATTGGAATTTTAGTACTTTTCATCAAAAGTTCAAGCTCTATTTTAATGCAAGAAGGGTCTAGTTATATGGATTCTTTCACAGGATTTGTGTTCTTTCTTTTGATTGGGAAATGGTTTCAATCGAAAACTTATCGTAACATGTCATTTGACAACGATCCAAAAGCTTACTTTCCATTAGGTGTTCACCGATTGAATAAAGTGACACAGGAAGAAGAAGTAGTTAAGATAGAATCCATAGAAAAAGATGATTTACTTAAAATATTCAATGAAGAAATAATTCCTTGTGATGCTGAATTAATTTCCGATAAAGCTGTTATCGACACTAGCTTTATTACTGGAGAAGCAGCCTTAGCGACATTAAAGTCGGGAGATAAAATCTACGCAGGAAGTAAACTCATAGGTTCTGCCATTCAGGTTAAAGCTTTAAGTACAACCAGCAGGAGTAAATTCGCCAGTATTTGGAACAAATCAGCGAAAACGACAAAGTCAATTGTTCAAAATCGTGAAAACCTTTTAAGTAAATATTTCTTAATTATTGTTGGGATTCTCTCAATTTCAGCAGCAATTACTTGGTCTTTTATTGATCCAAGCCGCATTTTAGAAATTGTTACTGCAATTCTTGTAGTCGCCTGTCCTTGTGCCTTAGCTATTTCTTTTCCATTTGTTTATGGGAATGCCTTGCGAAAATTAGGGAGATCTGGACTCTACTTTAGAAACAGTCACGAAATTCAAAAAATGAATCAGGTGAATCACATAGTTTTTGATAAGACAGGAACCCTGACCAAAGACAGAATTGAAGGTGTAGATTATGAGGGAGAAAGCTTAACGCTGACCCTAATGGGACAAGTTTATGCACTTACGCGACAATCGACCCATCCGTATTCAAAGAGCATAACTCAGTATTTGGAAAGTTTTGTTGAACAAGTAGACGACATTATAGACTACGAAGAAGTTTCTGGTCAAGGTGTTCAAGCCAAAACACTGAATGGAGATCTTATTCGTGTTGGAAATGCTCAATTTACGAATGCAACAAATATTTTCAACGACAGTGGAAGTTACTTAAGTGTAAATGATAAAACGTATGGATTCTTTAGGTTTCAGTCTCAGTTGAGAGAAGGAATTATTGAGGAAATCAACCGTCTACAAAAACATTATAAGGTAAGCTTACTTTCTGGTGATCGGCCAACGGACAAAGTCTTATTCGAGCATTTGGAAAAGCCCATCGACATGTATTTCGACCTCTCCCCAACAGATAAAAAGGATCACATTATCAATTTCAACGAATCAGGTGATGTTGTTGCATTTATTGGAGACGGTTTAAACGATTCTGAAGCTTTAGAAGAAGCGGAATTAGGCATTAGTGTTTCCGAAGATGAATTCAGGTTTACACCAAAATGTGACGCCATCATTGAAAGCAATAAAATTAATAACCTGAGGAGTTTCTTTAAGTTTGGACTTCATGCGAAGCGAGTTTTACGAATTTGTATGTATTTTTCACTCACTTACAACACCTTTGGAATTACATTCGCATTTTTGGGTTATGTCACTCCACTTTTTGCCGCTATTTTGATGCCCATCAGTTCAGTAACCATTGTTCTATTGAGTACCTTATTGATTCAACCCTACAAAATCAGGTAATTAAAATTTCCTAACTGATATTTGAGGTATTGTTACTATATTTGGGAACCAATAAAATAAAACTATGGCAAATACATCAGATATCAGAAACGGACTCTGTATTAATCTAAATGGAAAACTATCCACTATTATTGAGTTTCAACATGTAAAACCAGGAAAAGGTCCTGCTTTTGTAAGAACAAAATTGAAAGAAATAGAGTCTGGAAAAACACTAGACCATACATTTTCTGCTGGACATAAAATTGATGTAGTTCGTATTGAAAAAAGACAATACCAATTCCTTTATGTAGAAGAAGGTGTAGGGTATCACTTTATGAATACTGAAAACTACGAACAAGTATTAATTCCACCACATTTGATTGAAAACCCTTTGTTTTTACGTGAAGGAATGATTTGTGACATTACTTTTCATGCAGAAGAAGAGAATCCATTACTTGTAGATTTACCGATGTACATTGAGGCAGAAGTGACCTATACTGAGCCTGGTATCAAAGGTGATACTGCAACTAACACTTTCAAACCAGCGACAATTGATACGGGTGCCGAGATTCGTGTCCCATTGTTTATCGATACAGGAGAGAAAATTAAAATCAATACTGAAAAAGGAGAGTATGTTGAAAGAGTAAAATAAATGCTCTTTTATTCAATCCATTGAAAGCCCCGACAATAAGTCGAGGCTTTTTTTTATTTTTATGAGTTATGGAAAAACTAGTATTAATTCACGGAGCTTTAGGTGACCCCAAAGAGTTTGAAGCAATTGTTCCTTCATTGGAGAAAACTTATGAAGTACACTCTTTTGAAATTCCACATCATGGAAATTACAAAGACTCAAAAGTGCCATTTGAAATCAATGCCTTGGTCATAGATTTTCTGAAATTCCTTAGAAAAATTGGTCCAAGCTATATCTATGGATTTAGTTTAGGTGGATATATTGCAATTGCTGCTGCACAAATAGACGAGTCTAACATCAAGGGAATTGTAACCCAAGGTACGAAGTTGGACTGGACCGTTGAGAATGCCAAAAAAGAAACAGCAACCTTGACAGTTGACTTTCTTCAATCACAAGCGGAAGGATTTTACAACTATCTTGTTGCGTTACATGGTGAATATTTACCTCAATTATTGAAGAAAACTGCTGATTTCATGACTTTATTGGGTGAAAATCCAATAGTTTCGAAAGAAAGTGTTCAAAACATAACCATTCCTGTTCGTTTTACAAGAGGAGGTAAAGACCGAATGGTAAGTGAAGCCGAAACGCGTGTAATTTGTCAAGCAATACCCAACGGAAGATATTTTGAAGTGCCTCATATGATTCATCCCATTGGATTTATTGCTTCAAAACATATTTCAAGACACATAACTGTTCAACTCAATAGTTTGAATTATCAGTGGGCCTCTACCCCATTCGGAGAAATGGCTTATCAAATCATTGGTAAAATAGAGAATAAATCAGAACCAGTAGTCTTGTTTCTTCATGAAGCTATAGGTTCAATTGGACAATGGCAAAACTTCCCCACTCATCTTTGTGATGAATTAAATCTTCCCGGGATTGTCATTGAATTTCCTGGATATGGATTTAGTCAAGCCGAGGAGAAAACAAGAGACGCCAACTACCTTCATGAATTTGCTTTAGAATATCTACCTGCTTTTCTTGAAGCAATACAACTGACGAAGCCTTTGTTGATTGTTGGACATTCAGACGGAGGCACCAATGCTTTACTTTACAGTTCAAAGTATCCTTCCAATGTAAAAGGCATCATCACCATGGCCGCGCATTACATCAACGAAGCCCAAACCAAAGCAGGGATTCAGCCTGCAATTGACGCTTGGAATGCTGGTAAGCTAAAAGGTTTGGAGTATTATCATGGAACAAAAACGGAACGTTTGTTTTTTGCATGGGCCAAAACTTGGTTACAAGCTGACTTCCACGATTGGGATATTTCCAAGGACATAAAAGGGAATACTGTTCCGGCATTAATCATACAAGGAAGCGAGGATCAATACGGAACAGATGCACAAGTGAATGATATTGTTGAACTTTTAGTCAACGCAAAACCTTATTTTATTCCATCTTGTGGACATGCCCCACACTTAGAAAAGGAAGAAGAAGTTATCGATGCAGTCAAAACATTTTGGTCAGTTCTCTAAACTTCACTTATTATATAAAGAAAAAAGCTCAGACCTTACGGCCTGAGCTTTTTTAATTTCATGACACCTTATTAGGTATCGATTGTTGCGTATTTTGCATTTTTCTCGATGAAATCTCTACGAGGTGGAACATCATCTCCCATTAACATAGAGAAAATCTGGTCTGCTTCAGCGGCGTTATCGATAGTCACTTGACGAAGCGTTCTAAACTCTGGATTCATTGTAGTATCCCAAAGCTGAGTTGCATTCATTTCCCCAAGACCTTTGTAACGTTGAACACCAACTGAACTTCTTGGAGCATTTCCTCTAAGTTTATCAATAATTACATCACGTTGGTCATCATTCCATGCATACTCTTGTTTTGCACCTCTTTTCAATAAGTAAAGTGGTGGAGTAGCGATATATACATAACCTTGATCAATCAATTCTTTCATATAACGGAAGAAGAAAGTCAAAATAAGCGTTTCAATGTGCGCCCCATCGACGTCGGCATCACACATAATCACAATCTTATGATATCTTAATTTTTCTGTATTCAATGCTTTGGCATCTTCTTCAGTACCTACCCTTACACCAAGTGCGGTATAGATATTTTTGATCTCATCGTTTTCAAAGATTTTGTGTTGCATTGCTTTTTCAACGTTCAAAATCTTACCACGCAAAGGCATAATTGCTTGGAAATTTCTATCACGACCTTGTTTAGCAGTACCTCCTGCCGAATCTCCCTCGACAAGGAACACTTCACAAAGCGCTGGATCTTTCTCGGAGCAGTCCGCCAACTTACCTGGCAAACCACTTCCTGACATTACACTCTTACGTTGTACCATCTCACGTGCCTTACGCGCAGCGTTTCTTGCACGCGCAGCGATAATGATTTTTTCAACGATTTTCTTGGCATCTGCTGGGTGTTCCTCAAGATAGTTGGTCAACATTTCCGAAACTGATTGAGAAACTGGAGCTTGAATCTCTCTGTTTCCTAACTTTGTTTTCGTTTGACCTTCGAACTGAGGTTCTGCAACTTTCACAGAAATAATTGCAGTTAACCCTTCACGGAAGTCATCCCCTGCGATTTCAATTTTCTCTTTAGATAATAAGCCAGATTCATCTGCATATTTCTTCAAAGTAGTGGTTAAACCACGACGGAAACCAGTAAGGTGCGTACCTCCCTCATGCGTGTTAATATTATTTACATAAGCAAGAATATTTTCTGTATAAGAGGTGTTGTACATCATTGCTACTTCGACTGGAATACCATCTTTTTCACCTTCCATGTAGATTACCTCTTCGATAAGCGCTTCTCTACTTTTATCAAGAAACTTTACGAATTCTCTTAACCCTCCTTCAGAATGGAATTTTTCAGATGGAAATTTACCCTCTTCATCTTTGGAAGCTTCTCTTTCATCAGTAATAGTAATAGTCAAGCCTTTATTCAAGAATGCTAATTCTCTCATACGGGCTTTTAAAGTATCATAATTATAATGTACTTCGTCAAAAATTGTTGGATCCGGACTAAATGTTACAATAGTACCAGACTTGTCAGTTGTTCCAATTTCTTTTACATCGTATTGTGGAACACCGATTTTATATTCTTGCTGAAAAATCTTACCGTCTCTATGAACAACAGCTGATAAATCAGTAGAAAGTGCGTTCACACATGAAACCCCAACTCCGTGAAGTCCTCCTGAAACTTTATAAGTATCTTTATCGAACTTACCTCCTGCATGCAGGACGGTCATTACGATTTCTAGTGCCGATTTATTTTCTTTTGTATGAATCGCCGTTGGAATACCACGTCCATTATCTTCAACAGTAATCGAATCACCTTCATTGATGGTCACACGAATGGTGTCACAATGACCTGCCATCGCCTCGTCAATGGAGTTGTCAATCACCTCATACACCATGTGGTGTAATCCCTTGTTCCCTACGTCACCAATATACATGGCAGGACGCTTTCTAACCGCCTCGAGCCCTTCTAATATCTGTATATTATCCGCGGAATAATCTTCTCTATTCTTTTCAGTTTCACTCATTTGTTTACAAATAAATTAAAATTGTAATTCTTTGTCTCGATAAAACTTGAGACAATAGCAAATATACGAAATTAAGCACGATAAATGAGGCTGATTTAAAGGTTTTTCAACGGGGTTATTAACAATTTAAGTTTATTCTATGGTAATTATCAACAGGGCAATTTTCCCACACCAAAAACCACTCTGTATTCACTTTTATTTAACCATTAAAAATCTAAATCTACCTCTCCTTTACTTTTCATTTTATTGAGTTCAGAAAAGGACAAATACAAATAGGAAATAATCACTACGAGTGAAAGAGGTTTGTAGTAAAAGTTTAAGCGGGCAATGGAAACATTGAATAAATAAGCAACAAGAAAACCGAAAAACAATGTAGAGAGTACCAATGTGACCATCTTCCTTTGATTAGATAATGGTTTAGCGAATAAAAGATTCAACAGCAAACTGATTAGAATCCATACCACCAGGCAAAGTGAAATCCAGAAGAAATATCCAGTAGCACCAAAAGCAAACAACAATACCAATCCACTTAAAAGGGTTGCTCCCTGAATCACAACATCTATCAACTTAAAGTTATACATGATCCAATGGTTTTTCGCCATAATGGTCATCCCAATCCCTTACCTGTGGGTCACCTAGCTTACCTACCGATTTTGCAATAATCATAGAGACTGCTGCATCACCTGTAACATTAACTGTTGTTCTCAGCATATCCAAAGGACGATCAATGGCGAAAATTAAAGCCAATCCTGCTTCGGGGATTCCTGCTTGGGCCAAAACAATGACCAACATCACCATTCCTGCTCCAGGAACAGCCGCCGAACCGATACTGGCCAAGGTTGCTGTAGCGATGATTCCCAATTGAGCATAGAGGTCGAGATCCATTCCAAAAACTTGTGCAATAAAAATGGCTGCGACAGCTTGGTATAAACTCGTTCCGTCCATGTTTATGGTTGCTCCAATGGGTAAAACAAAACTTGTGACTTCTTCCTTAACTCCAAGATGTTCTTCCACCCTTTCCATGGTTACAGGAAGTGTAGCAGCCGAAGAACTGGTACTAAAAGCCAACAATTGTGCTGGCGAAATTCCATTCAAGAAAAATTTTGGCGTTTTTCTGGTAAAAACATAAACCAATAAAGTATAGATAATAATCATCAAGAGCAAACCAATCACAACACTGATGGCATACCAAAATAGTCCAACAAACAAATCCTGACTTGGTGATTCTACAACAAGTCCAGCCATTAATGCAAAAACTCCAATGGGCGCTACCAGCATAATTAAATCAATGAGTTTAAGAATGACTTCATTAAACCCGTCGAAAAAAGCTTTAACCGGTGCCGATTTATCATCAGAAATTAATATCAAACCAATTCCAAAGAAAATGGCAAAAACGATTACCTGAAGCATATTTCCATTGTCAGTAGCTGCTGCAAATATATTGTCTGGAATTAAATCTTCTAATGCCCTAAGTGGGCCACTTTCTTTTTGTTCAGAAGCTGATTTTATTTTCTCTTGCGCTTTACCGCTATAATTCTCTAATAAAACATCTCTGGTTTCACTACTGATAGTTTTTCCTGGTTGAACAATATTCACAATAATCAAACCTATTGAAACAGCAATGATTGTTGTCGCTAGGTAAGTCATGATTGTTCTCAGTCCCATTTTGGACAACTTCGAAATATCCTTTAAATCGGAGACTCCTTTTATCAAGGAGCCTAAAATCAATGGCACTGCAATTAATTTTAATGCATTGATAAACATATTTCCAAAAGGCTTAATCCAATGGCGTACAAAAAGTTCTGCTTTATTAATTGGAGTCTCTTCACCATTCACCAAATAGGTGGTCATTGAACTTCCCCAAGAAGTACTCAAAAGAAGTAAACTAAAAACAACACCAAGTGCCATTCCGATTAAAATCTTCCAATGTAAAGCAAGTTTCTTTTTCTTTCTCTCAGACATAGTTTTAGATTTGTGTCATTTTATTGCGTAGGTAGTGATCCAATATAGTGATAGATGCCATTGCTTCAACGATAGGCACAGCACGTGGAACAACACAAGGGTCATGACGACCTTTTCCTTTCACCTTGACTACCTCCATTTTTGAGTTCACAGAGAATTGGTCTTGCATAATCGTTGCTACTGGTTTAAATGCAACACGGAAATATATGGGAGCTCCATTTGAAATCCCCCCTTGAATTCCTCCACTGTGATTGCTTAATGTTGTTCCGTCATGCTGAATTACATCGTTGTGCTCACTTCCTTTCATTTCCACACCAGAAAATCCAGACCCATATTCAAATCCTTTCACGGCATTAATGGAAAGCATCGCTTTTCCTAAATCCGCATGTAACTTATCAAAAACAGGAGCGCCTAATCCAAGAGGTACACCATTGATTCTTGCAAACACCACCCCACCAATTGTATCTCCTGCTTTACGAACAGTTTTGATGAAATCAATCATCTTTTCAGCCACTAAAGGGTCAGGACAACGCACAGAGTTTTCTCTTCTAGGAAGAGATAAGTTTGTTAAGTCACCTTCGAGTTTTATCGGACCAACCTGAGATACAAAAGCCTCAACTTTGATTCCTAGATGGTTTAAGAATTGTTTTGCAATTGCTCCTGCAACAACTCTGCTTGCTGTTTCTCTAGCGCTAGAACGCCCTCCACCACGATAATCTCTATGACCGTATTTTTTATCATAGGTGAAATCTGCATGGGAAGGACGGTATATATTTTCAATATGACTGTAATCTTTAGATTTCTGGTTTTCATTCTCTATGACAAAGCCAATGGGCGCACCTGTTGTTTTACCCTCAAAAATTCCAGACAAAAACCTTACGGTGTCAGACTCTTTACGTTGGGTAACGATATCTGATTGTCCGGGCCTTCTTCTGTCGAGTTCTACCTGAACAGCCCTTAAATCTAAAGCGAAATTTGAAGGAACACCATCAATCACACCACCGATAGCCTCTCCATGAGACTCACCGAAAGTAGTCAGTTTAAAAGTGTGTCCTATCGAATTTCCAGCCATTCTTTTACTTTGTAATTGTCGCTTCAGTCGCTTTTAAAATGCTTCTCACCTCATCTAAGTCGATGGCTTCAGCATAAACCCTTAACACCGGTTCAGTTCCTGAAGGACGGATCATTACCCAGCTTTCGTTAGGCAAATAAAATTTAAACCCATCGATTGTTTCTACTTTTTCTACCTCATATTTTCCAAAAGAAGTATAAACGTTATTCTTACAGTTGGTAATAATTTCTTGTTTCAATGCTTCATCGATATGCAAATCACTTCTTTCGAATTTAAAAGCACCAACAATTTCGTAAACCTCATCAATCAGAGATTCAAGAGACTTACCTGATTTCGCCATAAACTCCCAGATGATCATTCCCATCCAAATTCCATCACGTTCTGGAATATGTCCTTTAGTTGCAATTCCACCAGATTCCTCACCTCCTAACAAAACATCCTCTTCAACCATGTATCCAGCAATATGCTTAAATCCAATTTGAACCGTTTTATGTTCTAATCCATAGTGTTCACACATTTTAGCAATTTTCGGTGAGCAACTAAAAGCGGTAATCACTTTTCCTGACATTCCTTTATATTTCACCATGTAATGAATCAACAAAAGAATAATATGGTGAGAATCAATAAATTCACCTTTCTTTCCGTATAAACCAATTCGGTCTGCATCTCCGTCAGTTGCCAAAGCTGCATCAATAGAACCATCTTCTTTGATGAACGCTTCAAGTTCTTTTAAGTTCTTTGCGATAGGTTCTGGAGCCTGACCTTTAAATCCTGGGTTATGCTCACAGTGTAAATAATGCATTTTTGGAAACAAAGGTTTTAATACATTTTGTCCTGAACCATACATCGCGTCAAAAGCCAAGTTTAATTCTGAATTCTTTATGGCTTCAAGGTCAAAGTTCTCTTTAACTGCATCAATATATTGAGTTTCTAAATCAACTTGAATTAAACGTCCGTCTGCAATGGCATCTTCTAAACTGATGTTTAAAACAGATGCATCAATGTGGTCTGGAATTAAGTCTTCAACTTCTTGAATTTTATCTGGCAAAAGTGGACCACCATAATTAGATTTTAATTTGTACCCTCCGTATGATGGTGGATTGTGAGAAGCAGTCAAAACCACTCCTATATTTGCTCCATACCTCTTTGTTCCCATTGAAACCATTGGTGTGGAGACAAAGCCATCAGCATAGTAAACTTTTATACCATGATTTAGATACACCTTAATGGCCGTTTCCATGAATAATCTACCATTGAAACGACAATCGTGTCCTATTACGATACTCGGTTCCTTAGACTGCTGTTTTACCCATAAGGCAGTTCCTTCTGCTACACGAGAAATATTCTTAACTGTATATGTATCTCCGATCACTGCTCTCCAGCCATCTGTTCCGAATTTTATTTGATCTATCACTTGTTTTGCTTTTTTAGATATTAGGAATGCTAAAATAATAATGTTTACTCAACTCTAAAGCATTCTGGGATATAAATCAAAGAAAATAGGTGTCTCAAAAATGAAACACCTATCACTCTTATTACAAAAATTGACTTTAGAAACAGTTCTTAAGCTTTTTCTACTTCAAATCTTTTATTTCAGATTTTCTGCTTTTTCTCTCGCCGTTTTCATAACATTATCAGCTCTTGTATTGGCTTCGTTTTCTATTTTTTGTGCTGCCTTCTCACCTTCTTCGCGAATTTTCTTGGCACTTACCTCAGCTGCTTTCTTTTCTAAAAGGTTTGATCCGGCACGATCGATAACATTTTGCGCTCTTTTATCTGCTTCACTTCTGGTTTGATCAGCAAGTTTTTTACCTTCAGCCTTGATGTTATCCGCTTGCTTTTGTGCAGCATCAATCACTTCTTGCTTTCTCTTTTCCAATTCCGCTTTTGCTTCTTCTATTTTGTCATCCACTACTGCTTTAACGCTATCCTTGGCTTCCTGAACTTTATCATCCACAAGGTCTTTAACTCCTCCCTTTATATCACCTCCAAGTTCGAGCAATTTCTCTTTAATGTTCGTTTGAATCTTTGGATCTTTCACTTTGTTAGTTACCAAAGCAGTAACTGGAATATTTGCAGGCAATTCTTTCATATTAAAACCAGGAATATTTTTCGCCTTTGCAATGGCTTGTTCAGCATACTTCAACAAACTACCAGGGATTTCTTCTTTTGGTATATTCATTTGAAGTTCATAGTCAATGTCCTGTTCGAAAGAAGTTGTTCCTCCGACTGTTGTATTGATATTCCCCAGTTTAATGTTAAAGGGTTTTACTTTTACCTTTCCATCGTTGAACTCGAAGCTTGCTTTGATATTGTCTATCGTTTGATTGCTTAACTTTTTAATTTCAATTGCATCTGCTAGCTTCTCCAAAGGTTCAAATCCTGATATTTTCACTTGATTAGAGAACAAAGAACCATTCCCTGTCAAGGTGTTATAAACAGGCTCAAAATTAGAGGTGAGATTTGTCGTCATTGAAAAATCAGAAGAAATTTTACCTTGAGCATACTTCGCCACTGGAGCCAACTTATCTATTGTCAAGAAATTTGAAGCCAATTGCTGAATATCTAATTCTTTCAGGCTATAACTAAAGTCCATTTTAGGTGTAGTTTTGTCTTGGGTATTGTATTTACCACTTAATCCAACAGTTCCTCCAAGAGTTTGCATAGTTAAGCCCTCTAAAATGGCTTCTTGATCCTTCAACAATACACGTCCTTTCAGGTGTTCAATGTTCATCCCATCGTAAATCACCTTGTTGATACTAGTGTTTAAAACGAAATCAATTTTTTCTGGAACAAGAACAGTTTCTCCCGCATCTGCAGTCGTTGTTTCTGCTGCACTAGATTCACTGGTTCCTTCAGTTGAAGCTCCCTCTTCTGAAGGCGGCATAATTTCATCTACATCCAATAGGTCAGAATGATAATTGAAAACACCTTGTAAGTCTCCATCGTTGAATAAATACCCCATGTAATTCTTCACGTCTCCGTCCATAGAGAAGTCACTTCTTCCCATTTTCGCTTTCAACTCTGCGAGTTTTAATTGCTGAGGAGAGAATTCAAAGATTAAATTTTGAATATCTACAGGAGCAGGTAAATCTTTTGATGCATAGTGCATTTCTTGCAAACGTAAAGTCCCTTTCGCATCAAACTTTTCGTATTCTTCTTTTTCCAAAGTAGACATTCTTCCCTCAATAGAAATATCTGAAGTCAATTTCCCATTGTACTCTTCACCTTCTTCTAAAGGATAGACTTGACCAATTGTAGCTAAGTCAACATTCAGGTTAAGCTTAGACTTCATGTATGGATCTGTCATCGGGTTTTTCATATAGAAATTTGCATCAATGGTATTTCCTACGAAAGTGGCTTTCAATTGATCCACATCAATCGTCATGAGGTCCAAGTTAGATCCACCAGGGAATTTAGAACCCGCAACAATACTCACATTATCAATCGTTGCTGGCATATCAGGATAAGCAATCGAAGCGCCATTTACTTTTGCTGCGAAATCCCAAGCGGGGAAACGAGAATCATCTAGCTGACCTTTCACAAAAGCATCCAAACTCAAGTTTCCTTTTGCAATCATACTTTCATATCCAGTATGGTAAAAGGCAGGAACCAAGGAAAGCAAATCTTTAAAACTTGTATTGCTGGCGATTAACTTTAAATCCATGTTGTCATGGTCTTCAAGCATTTCATAAAACCCATCAAATGAAAGTGTCAAAGCATTCAAGCTCAATTCATTTTCCTTTAAGGTAAACTTGCTACTTTCTTCTTTGAACTCCATAAGGATTTCCATATCTAAGTCTGTCTTTACTTTAGACAAATAAGACAAACCTGCCATCTTGAAACTTAACTCATCCATAGAAGTCAGCGTTTTAAAATCAATCACATCTGCGGTCATATCTCCTGAACCTGAATGATTAATATTTACTATCTCAGCAAACAAAGCAGAAAGTCGATCATCATACACGATGTTACCATCCTTAATTTCATAATACTCCAAAGAGAACTTAAATGGAGAGTCACTTGTATCTTCTCCTTCTTCAGCCATTTCTTCAGTAGACTTTACGATATCGTAATTGGCCAAACCAGATTCAAGTACTTTCACATGAATATTCGGCTCTATTAATCGCACCGAACGAACTGAGATATCCTCCATGTTGATTACACTCCAGAAATCAAGCTTCGCTTCAAAAGCTTTTAAGTCGACCAGTTTCACTCCTTCAAATTCATCTCTTCCAGTCACTGAAACGTCATCAAACACCAACTTCATTTTTGGGAAAGAAGAAAAGATCGTTAAATCGAAATCTCCAACTGCTACTTCCGCTTTTAACATTTTGTTGGCTTCTGCTAAAGCCAGTTCTTTTAACTCATCTTTAAAAAAGATAGGAATCAGGATAACCGTAATGATCATCAATAAAAAAGCTAATCCTGTATATTTCAGAATTTTTCCGAACAAAGATTTTTTCTTTTTCTCTTTTTTTGGGGACATAAATATAGTTTTACTTAGTTAAATTTTAAAATTATGCTTTAATTAGCTAAATATAAGTGAAATTTTCGATTCTAAAATCTCTTGACATATATTAACAACATGAAAAAATATTTAACCGTCTTATTCTTAATCTTCGGCATCTTCGGGAATGCTCAAATCGTTTCAAATGAAACAAAAGAAGAAGAAACACAAATAGTAAAAAAAGAAAAGCCAACAAAACCAAAACAAGGAACTGAGATTTACTTTGGGGTTAGCCCGGCCTACACCTTCCGAACCCTAGAGGTCAACGAGGGTTTATTTGGGAAATCGATTGGACACAGAGCAGACGAATCCGGAGAGTGGACCGCAGGATTTAATCTAGGAGCCCGAACTAAAATCCACGACTTCTTGAAATTGGAGATCGGTGTTGGATACGCCAGCAACAAAGAATCATTCGATTATACAAAAACGGATTCGGTATACCGTTATAACAATACTTATCGACACATCTCCTTCCCTATTCGAATAGCATATACTTTTGGAGAAGACATTTCATTCTATGGAGGCCTTGGAATAATTCCGAAAGCCTTTCTCTCAATGAAGCACGAAGAAACTGTTTTAGATCCTTTTGGAAAAGAACAAACATCGACCACAACAGAAAGAGATAAGTTCAACATGTTTCTAATCGATGCAGTTGCAACACTTGGGACACAGGTTAAACTGAACAAACATTATGGATTATTTCTAATGGTTGAAGGAAGAAGACAATTGACCAATAATTTCAATGCTCAATCTCCATACATTCGAAAAGCTTTTGCTTTAGGCTTTAACATTGGCGTAGAGGTTTACTTATAAGCACTTTCACCAAGGTATTCTACCCTTTACTCCATGCATCAAAAGCTTCGACTTGGCTTGCATTGGCTTGTTCATTCTTCTTAAGAAAATACCTTTGATAAAAGACTTTTTCTGATTTTGGAACTTGTAAAGTAAGCAAACGTCCTTTTCTATTCACAACGATTTCTTTATTCTCATCATGGAAAAACTGAATCCATCGATCGGCATCATTGCTTACCGCTACACCATTCACCGAAACGACTTTATCGCCGAGCATCATCCCAGAGACATCCAATGGAGCACCCGGATACAAAGCCACAACAACTGTTTCAGAATTCACCTCCATTGTTTTCGCCCCTAAATAAGCAGCGATGAAGCTAGAAACAGGTTCGCTGTGAATATCAACACCTAGGTACTCGAAACATTCATCAAGGAGTGTAGTATAGGTTTTTGTACCATAAACATAATCCTCAAAGAACCACTGTAGAGAAACTCCAGCGATTTTTTCTATTTCACCTTGATAGACTTCCCTTGACACTCCGATGCCTTTCGCACCAAAATCATGATACAAATTGCGCATAACATCATCTAGTCCGTGCTGATTTGAAGTATTTTTCAAGATCAGAACATCAATCATAAAAGACAAAAGACAACCTTCCGTATAGATAGACACTTTTCTACCTGGAGCACCTGCTACATATCCGTCTAACCAAGTATCAAAAGATGAAGCAGCAACAGAATAATTGAATCGCCCAAAGTTATCCATGTGACGTTGGATTTGGTTATTCATTTCTAAAAAATACTGTTCCGTATTAAACACCCCAGCCTTATAAAGCATCAAATCTCCCATGTAAGTTGTAACACCTTCCGCAATGTATCCAAGTTCAGAATAATTCTCTTGTTTAAAATCATACGGAACCATTTCCTCAGGACGAATAGACTTCACGTTCCAAGTATGGTAAAGTTCGTGAGAGCTCACCCCCAACAATTCCTTATATAATTCTTCAAAAACGGCATAACTTGGACCTAAGGTGATGACAGTAGATTTAGAATGCTCCACACCATGGTAAGTTTTATAGGGTAAGATTTGAAATAAGAAATGATATTCTTTGGTAGGGAAACTTTCAAATCGATTGACTTGTGCTTCAGTAAAAGCCTTAAAGTCTCTGATCAGTTTCTCCCAGTTTGGCTTTACAATACCATTGAACCAAATATAAAAAGTAGTTCCTTTGAATTCATAACTTGACTTTTGCAGATCTGCAGAACAGATAAAAGGACTGTCCGCCAACTCATCGTAGTTTTCCGCTACGAAGATATTGTTTTCGACCTTAAGAGAATGAGCTACCTTCCATGATTCAGGAATATTTAAGCGAACTGAAATCGGGTCATTGTATTCTTCTTCAGTAAAGAGGCAGCAATTAACCGGATTTACATACAATTGGGAAGCATCTAGGAATGTAGACCCAGCATTCATATCCGTTGCATAATAACTATATTTCACCGTAATCGTGGAACATCCTTCTGTTTGAACAATCCATGTATTTTTGTTTTCTTTTACAAACGGCAAAGCCTGTCCACTTCCGTTATGAATTTGAAAATGATTAACATTCTTTGCGAAGTCACCCAATTCATACCTTCCCGGACGCCAAGCTGGAAAAAAGACCTTGGTTTCGTTCCCAGAAACTTTTAGTTCTGCAGTAATTTGAATGTATTGTTGTTGTGGAGACTTAACGTCAAAAGTAAATTTCATGCTCAATTTTTTTTTCTTAAAGATATAAATAAATTGAATTTAAGCAGGAATATACCACAAGTAAAGCCCATCTTATTTATGCTTGAATCACGCCCAGTTCACACCATACCTTGTGACTAATCCTTAAAAAGCAATGGGTTTTCCGACAGTCCCACTCATCGATTAAACCACAACTAAACCCGACAGAAAAGAATTTATAACCCATTAAGGCAAAACATCAATTAATATTGTTATGTTTGAAACGCTAAATAACTATACTATGTACAAACTACTACTACTTTCGGGTGGCCTAATTTTGGGCACCTCTGTTTTGGGACAAATGGAATCCAAACAATACAACTACACAAAATTCAAAGACAATGTACCAAAGGTTACTGAGGAAATGTACCTCTTGACTCCAAAAGAGTATCATAACCATCCAGAATTTGGTAAAGTTGCATACAATGCACCTTGTGACAATTGTTTTGAATTGATACACAAAAGAACAGATAGCACTAAACTATATGTTGAGCACAATTCAAATGGAACACACTTTTATTCTCAAGCAATATATGGTTTGTTTCATTATGAAAAAGAGGGCCAATTATTAACCTATGATCCACGCTTGAGTCATAAAGGGAATTACATCTATCGAAGCGATAATCAAGACACACCTACTCAATTGGATATAAGCGGGAGAAACTCTTCTTTTTTCATCGGCGAAAAGGAATTGAAATTCAATAATGAATTAACACTTACCTTAATAAAAAATGATGATACAGAGGTCAATTTAGGTCAAGCAAATTGGAGCAATTATACTGTAGGAGAAGAAGGAATCTACATCACTGATGCATGGGATGGAATTGACATTACCATTTCTTATGAACTAGACAAGGTAAAAACAAACTATGTAATCAACGATGAATTAACGTATCTTGAGCAGGTGAGTTTTTTAAGATTCTCAGACAATCTAATATTACCTGAAGATTATACAATAGTAGAAGGAGATAAAGAAATGTTTGACTCCATCGGTAACAGATATGGTGAATATTACATAAGAGACGAAATCAATGTAAAGCGTTTTGAAATAGCAAAAGCTTTTGGATATGATCAGAGTGGTATTAAACAACGTTCCCCCTCTTTTTATTATGAATTAAACAATACGCAATTAGAACTATTTGTTCCAGCAGATTGGGTTATACATGAAGATGCAGTTTATCCATTAATTATTGATCCATTGGTTACTTCAACAGCTACTCAAACGAGTGGATGGATGAGTTTTCAATACAATGGAGCATTTTGTAGTAGTACTGGATCTTGTAATTATAACTTATCTGTACCAAGACCTGCTAACTCAACCATTACAGGTACTACTTTCAATGCATTTTATCAATCATTAAGTGGATATACTTGTTATTCATGCTGGTTAAATGAGGCTGGATTTAAAATCACAAGCCCATGCGGTGCATCACCAGCAGCTTCCTCATCATTTTGGAGTTGTACCGGTAGTTCTTCAGGGACATGTACAGCTACAAACATTGATGTTTTCACCGAATTAGGCAGTTGTTTAGGTGCTGCTTGTAATGGAAGCGTAACCTTTCAAATGCAAAATTCCTATTGCTATTGTTCTATAGGTGGAAATTGTGGAGACAACTGTCAATGGATGCCTAACAACACATGGTCAATGACTCTAGAAGGTCATACTCTCGAAACCCTCGGAAATCAATCCACAGGAAATGGAAGTTTAAACATCACACCTGTGAGCTGTTCTGGAGGGAACGTTACCCTTGACCCTACACCAGAGTATGGTGTTCCAGGTTATTCTTATTCATGGAGCACTGGTGCAACTACACCAACAATATCCATTCAACCTTATCCATACACAGGTCAAACCGTTGCTGTGGATGTTACAGATGCTTGTGGAGTAACACGAACTGCCCAATTCCAAATAGAATGTCCTTTGGCTGTTTCTCTAACAGCGTTTAATGTGGAGAACCTGGGTAAAAGTGTGCTCCTCGAATGGACCACAGAAACAGAGACTAACAATGACTACTTTGAAGTTTATCGTTCACAGGACGGTAAAGAATTTGAAGTTTTGGAAAAAATCAAAGGTGCAGGAAATTCAAATCAGACTTTACACTATCAATTTAAAGATGAACGTCCATTGCTTGGCGTATCCTACTATAAATTAGGAATTGTAGATATGGATGGGAATACAGAGTATACAGACATTAAAACAGTTCAAAGAAACAGTGAAAATCAGAACATTCAACTGATTCCAAACCCAGCAAAAGAAAAGGTGGCCATTGCATTTGACTTCCCCACCACAGGAGCATATCAAATTAAAATCATTGATGCCTTAGGGAAAGAAAAGTATAACAACATAAAAGAGCTAAAAAAAGGAATGCAAACCATAAATGTAGACACCAAAAGCTACGGTCAAGGCGTATATACAGTAATTATTGTTACTAAAAACAATGTTAATTCCGCGCGACTGATCATCAATTAAATTTTGAATCACACGATTAAATAAGTTAAGGTCTGCTCTATTACGGCAGGCCTTTTCTCTTTTTTAATAAGGGGTTTGACATGATTTTTCAGTATTCTTCTTAGATGTTGAAAAATTCTCAATCAATATCCGCTTTTTAAGGCTTAAATCATTAAATTCGCACTACGAAATTTTGAAAAATCTTAGAATATGAATTACGATATTATTGTTGTTGGAAGTGGACCAGGAGGATATGTTACAGCAATCCGCGCTTCACAGTTGGGATTAAAAACAGCTGTAGTAGAAAAAGAATCACTAGGTGGTGTTTGTTTGAACTGGGGTTGTATTCCAACAAAAGCATTATTGAAAAGTGCAAATGTATTTGATTACTTGAATCATGCAGAGGATTACGGAATTACAGTAAAGGATGCAAAAGCTGACTTTGGTGCAATTATTAAAAGAAGCCGTGGTGTTGCTGAAGGAATGAGTAAAGGTGTTCAATTCTTAATGAAGAAGAACAAAATTGATGTCATCAACGGATTCGGTAAAGTGATCGCTGGAAAGAAAGTTGAAGTTACTGATGACAACGGAAAGAAAGAGGTTTACGCAGCTTCGAAAGGAGTGATTATTGCTACAGGAGCACGCTCTCGTCAATTACCGAATCTTCCTCAAGATGGTAAAAATATTATTGGTTACAGAGAAGCAATGTCTTTAGAAAAGCAACCAAAGAAAATGGTTGTTGTAGGTTCTGGAGCGATCGGAATTGAGTTCGCTTATTTTTACAACTCATTAGGAACTGATGTAACAGTTGTTGAATTCCAAGACAGAATTGTTCCTGTTGAAGATAAAGATGTATCGAAAGAGTTAACTAAAAGCTTGAAAAAACAAGGCATTAAAGTAATGACGAGTTCTTCAGTTGAAAAAGTTGACGTAAAAGGCGGTAAATGTACAGCACATGTTAAAACCAAAAAAGGAGAAGAAACAATTGAATGTGATGTTGTTTTATCTGCAGTTGGTATTGAAGCAAACATTGAAGGAATTGGACTTGAGGACGTAGGAATTGCTACAGATAAAGGTAAAATTTTAGTGAATGACTACTACCAAACAAACATACCAGGTTACTATGCAATTGGAGATTGTGTTCCTGGACAAGCATTAGCTCACGTCGCAAGTGCAGAAGGAATTCTTTGTGTAGAGAAAATTGCTGGACATAATCCAGAACCTTTAGACTACAACAATATCCCAGGTTGTACTTATGCTTCACCTGAAATTTCTTCAGTTGGATATACTGAAGAGCAAGCGAAAGAAGCTGGATATGAATTGAAAATCGGAAAATTCCCTTTCTCAGCTTCTGGTAAAGCAAGTGCTGCTGGAGCAAACGAAGGATTCGTTAAATTGATTTTTGATGCTAAATACGGTGAGTTATTAGGTGGTCATATGATTGGTATGAACGTAACTGAAATGATTGCTGAATTAGTAGCAGTTAGAAAACTAGAAACAACAGGTGAAGAATTGATCAAAACTGTTCATCCTCACCCAACAATGTCAGAGGCTGTTATGGAAGCAGCTGCTGCAGCTTATGATGAAGTAATTCATTTATAAGTCGATCGACAATTATATATTGAAAAAGCGGGAAACTTAATGGTTTCCCGCTTTTCTTTTTGATTGAAATTTATCTTGCTGTATTCTAAATTGAAGAACCAAAATTAACAGAGTTGAGCTGTACCTTCAGCGCGCAATTGTATAAAACTAATAATTAAAAAAAGTACGGGTTTGAAATTTTCCACACAAACCAATTTTAGACAAGTTTTTTTCTCTTTCTTTAAAATTAAATATTGGTTTTTTACTTCTTAATAACTCTTGCATTCATCCAAACGTCATCAATTTTCATCAAAACAATATAAGTTCCAGAAGCTAGAGAGCCAGTATTCAACTCGTATAGATTTTCTTCTATTTGGAGGTGTTGAACATTCATTGTTTTCCCCATAACATTCATTATACGGACATTACTAATTTCTTTTTCTGCACGAATGGTCAGCTTTTCTTGAACAGGATTTGGATACAACTGAACTTTAAATTCTCCATTTACTTCTGGAGTAAGTCCTGCTATTCCACCCACTTGTCGATTGATTTCCAATTCACATCCATTGGCATCGGTAACAATAATATCATAAGAGCCCATGCATAAATTCTCAGCTAAAGGACCTGTTTGTCCAGGCAATTGTGTCCACGAATAAGCATAAGGCTCTACTCCTCCTCCAATAAGTAATTGAATATTACCAGTGCAATTCCCTGAATTATCAGGAGTAATGAATGAATTAAACTGCATTGCATCTGGTTGTGTTAAGGTAACACAGTAGCTATCCACCTCCCCAAGATCATCTGTAATTGTAACACAATAAGTTCCTGCTCCTAAGCCCGTTGCCGTAGCCGTAGTTTGATTCCCCGCATTATTGTCCCACTGATATGTATATGGAGCTTGACCCAAATGAGGAGTCACAGTAATTTCTCCATCAGTACTTCCAAAACATGAAGGCTTACTGACAGAAGGCACTAAAGCAAGTCCATTTTCGGTAGGATAAGTTACATCAACCTTCAATTCTACAGGTAAATGATCTGACATATAATAAAGCGCACGTACAACTGATGTAGGATACATGCTGTTAGACCCTGAAAATAAACTTGAATTAAAATGATTTCCATCATTCCCCACTGCACGGTAGCTTCCTGTTTGATACTCTACATTATCGGTGTTGTTCATCACGTTTTGAGAAACTAAAATTTGATCAAAACGGTCATCCATTCCCCCTTGTGAACCGCAATCAATGCTTTGTCCTGAACGCGTAGATTGAGTATGTAGCGCTGCATAAGAAGAACTGTTGTTCCAATTTCCAGGTTGATTGATTGGATCTTTCAATGCAAAAGTTCCTGTTGTCATGTTTTGATATCCATCATCATTTGCGCTATACACATTAAAATCCCCACAAACGAAAATGTTACGATCGCTTGGACGTCCAGCAATGTAATTCATTAATACTTGTGTTTGTGTTTCTCTTTGTGCTTCACTACTACTGTTGTTCCCGGCTTTTAAATGTGTCATATACACTTCGATAAATGTAGTATCATAATACACGTCCAAGTTTGGGTCTTTTAAATACAAAATATAGTGATCGATAGGACGAGGTAGGCTTTCCACAACATGCTGACTTTTAAGCACTAGTTTATCTGAATTATAAAACATGGCATTGTGCAAATATCCATTCCCATTAAAATTAGCGGCAATATAGTTGGTGTTTCCATTGGCGTTCAGGGCGTCTGTCAACACAGCATCAACTCCTGCTTGCGTTTGGACTTCACACGCCACAAAAATATCGGGTTGGAGGTAATCCGTAATTTTCTTTAAAGTATCTGCACGATTAGGTACAACTAGAGTGTTACCACAGTCATTTCTACCATCAGGAAAATTCAAAAGATTATACGAAACAATAGATAGGGTCTCATCTTGAGCTGAAGCGAATGTCGAAACAGCAATAAATAGGTAAAATAAATACTTCATTTTACGAAATTAAGTAAAATCACGGATTAACTTCTCAGGAGTTCATTAGAATATTGTTAATTTTTATTTTGCGTATGCTCTACCCAAATCATTTCCTCGGTGTTATATCCAATCTCATTTGCTTTTTCTAAGAATTTAGTTTTAATGTCGTCGGGAATAGTTGGAGTACGAGAAAGAATCCACAAGTATTTCAGGTTCTTTCCAGCGACTAAAGCATATTCGTAATCTCCTTCTAATGCAATCACATTATACCCTGTGTAAAAAGGACCAAAGAAGGACACTTTTAGTTGAGCTACCTCTTGATTTCCAACAAATTTTGCTTTCCCTTCAGCTGAAGTCCATTCATTCTTAAGGTAGTTAAAACCCTTATTTAAAACCTTTACAGAGCCATCTTTATTGAGCGAATATTCGGCTGTAGTGTTGATTAAATTTCTTTCAAAACGAAAATCAAAGCGTGCTATTTCATACCATTTCCCAAGGTATTTATCTATTTTAAAATGATTAACTGCCTTAGCCTTTTTTGGAATACTTGCACAACCAAACAATCCAAACAACAATACCAATAAACCGAAACCTTTCATCTGTTTTAATTTTATCGTAAAATAATAATTATCATTCAACAAGCATCCAAAAAACAGGTAGAATATTCAATTACAAAGCTGTAGGAATTGATGATTAGCTTTATGGGATAAGGAACCAATGCATAGCTACTATTTCTTTAGAATAAAAGACAAAATCACCTGTTACTCCTTTGGTTAATTATTAATTTTAGCCATTCAATCGAGAAAACAACAAGGTGAAATTAAAAAGCAGGAGAAAACTCGTCAATTATGTAAATATTCTGGATCAACCTGTTCGGTTTAATCCTTTTCTATTCAGCAGGGCCTTTTTTCTATGGGCACTTCTAGGAATAATGGGAGGTCTTATTGCAGGAATATATTGGATCGTACTTGAAATAGTCATTGGGATTTTAGGTCAATTTGAAGGATGGTTAGTCATTCCAACCATGGCTTTTTCAGGTTTTTTAGCAGGTTTGATTATACACTTTATTGGTGACCCTGGAGAAATATCTTTAATCGTTAACAACATTCGTTTTAACAAAGGAAAACTCGATCCTAAACGAAATCCATCAATGATTCTTTCTTCACTTCTATGTGTTGGTTCGGGTGGAAGTTTAGGTCCTGAAGCACCTTTGGTACAAGTTACAGGTTCAACTGGGACTTGGTTAGGAAAAGTATTTCGATTGAAAGGTGAAGAACTTCGCTCAATGAGTATTGCCGGTATGGCAGCTGGATTTACAGCTTTATTTGGCGCACCTTTGGGAGGTAGTTTATTTGCACTAGAAATACTCCACCACAAACATATTGTTCAATATTATAAAGCAATTACTCCTGCTCTTGTCTCTAGTTTATTTAGCTATATGGTCTTTGCCATTATCATAAGTCTTGGATTAGGTGCGATATGGGAGGTACCTGTTTATGAATATGAAGGTCTATTTGATTTTGGTTTAGCTGTTCTCTATGGAATAATCGCAGCGGCTATTGGATGGTATTTTATTTATTTTACACGTGGATTCAAAAAACTTTTTGAATGGAAACCTCTTCCTATTTACCTTAAAATGTTGATTGGTGGAATTCTATTGGGTTGCATTTCATTTGTCTTTCCAATCACCAGGTACTTTAGTCACCATGAGGTAAATGAACTTTTGAATACACCTTTTACCCTATCCATGTTATTGGCTATTTTATTTTTTAAAATTACTGCCATCTCTATCACTGTTACTTCTGGTTGGCGTGGAGGTTTTATTATTCCCATGTTTTTTGTGGGTGCAACGTTAGGTCTTATCATTAATGAATTGTTTCCAGACATCAATGCTTCTTTGGCCATTATTTGCTGTATGGCGGCCATAAACTCTACAGTTACAAGAACACCAATGAGTACCACAATTCTAATTGCTACATTGACAGGGTTTACCTATTTAATTCCAATTTTATTTGCAAGTCTAACTGGGTATTTTTTAGCTCCAAAAATCCCTTTTATCAAGTCACAATTGAAGGAGGAGAAGGAGGAATAAAACATAAGTCCAAATGATTCTCCGCTAGTATAGCAAAAGCTTATTATAAGATTTAGAACTAAGAATTCGAGGGAAATCAATACAGCCTTATGCTTTACACTCTTGCCCTATGCTCTTGCTCATTACTCCTTCAGCGTTCTGCGAACGTACAAACAAACCCCAATAAAATCTCTTGAAAATAAATCATCGTATTAACTCCGTCGGATTACTCCGCTGCACTACGTGATCCTTGAGGGAGGTCGTACAATAAAAATGTTTAACGGGCTATTTTTTAGCTCCAAAAATCCCTTTTATCAAGTCACAATTGAAGGAGGAGAAGGAGGAATAAAACATAAGTCCAAATGATTCTCCGCAAGTATAGCAAAAGCTTATTATAAGATTTAGAACTAAGAATTCGAGGGAAATCAATACAGCCCTATGCTTTACACTCTTGCCCTATGCTCTTGCTCATTACTCCTTCAGCGTTCTGCGAACGTACAAACAAACCCCGATAAAATCTCTTGAAAATAAATCATCGTATTAACTCCGTCGGATTACTCCGCTGCGCTACGTGATCCTTGAGGGAGGTCGTACAATAAAAATGTTTAACGTTCTGCGAACGTACAAACAAACCCCAATAAAATCTCTTGAAAATAAATTTTCAGATGATTTTACTGGGGTTTGTTTGTTTGCCTCCGGCAAACATTTTTATTGTCGGGATGAGAGGATTCGAACCTCCGCTCTCTCGCCCCCCAGACGAGCACTTTAACCGGACTAAGCTACATCCCGAAATTGATTTCGTAGGAAAGACAAATATATAATTATTATTGATTTCAAAGCTTATTTAGTCTTGATTACTTTACCTATTTGGATATCGTAAAAAATAGCTTCATTGGGTTTTACCAAATCTGTCAATCCTTCACTTCCATAGGCCTCTTTTGCTGGTATTTTAATCATTAATCGATCTCCCTCTCGACCAAAATGTAAGGCTTTGTATAGTCCGGGAACAATATTCCCATCTCCCATAACGAGTTTGAATGTCTCCCCTCTTTGATAATTATTGTCGTAACGCGGTTTACTCTCAGAACTCACCCAGTAATTGAGATAAACTTCATCCTTAAAGCCAATCGAATCTCCTGGTGATTTCAACTCGTCGTACTTCCAAATCTGTATATCATCTACTTCAACAGTTGGTTCAAACCTCTCCAATACACGTATGGATAAGATATTATTGGCGTTTGGTGGTACTATTCCTTTTATTCCTTTTTCACCTCGGGCATATTTCGCAGGTAAAAACACATCAACATCATCCCCTACACGTAATTCTTTCAATGCAATATCCCATCCTGGTGTTTGTTGATTCCAGCCTACAAGAAATGGAATAGATGTTTTTTTCACCATGTGATTCCCATCGTATATTTTTCCATTCTCTAATTTTGCTCGGTAATCTATTTTGATCATGTCACCTTTTTTCAACTTTTCGCCTTCTCCTTTTTTAAAGTAGGTTATTGTAATTCCATTCTCTAGCTTTAAAGTATCACTTGCAACTTCTGGGACTTTAACTTTGGACACCTTTAAAGTGTCCGTTTCTTTGACTTTGGAAAGTGTATCATTTTCTAGATAGTTCACCTCTTCAGCATCTTTACTATTCGTTTCTACTCCTTTGATATCGCAAGACGAAAGAGTAATCATTAATAAAACAACAAAATAAACAATCCTCATGCTTAGTAAATTTTAACCAATTCTAAATCAATAACCAACACCTCTAATGGGGGGATTTTCCTAAAATCTCCCAATAAACCATGTCCAATATGACTGGGAACAATCAACTTTGCTTTATCCCCCTCTGAAAGGTATTTTATTCCTTCCATTACTCCTGTTTCAATATCCGATTTATCCACCTTAAAAGTACTCAACTCACCTTCTTCCGATTTGTAAATCAATGAGTCGTTCAATAATCGAACTTCGAACTTTACATCTACTTGATCGTTTTCTTGAGCAGTTGGACCTTCGTGGTCTTCATATACCCAAACGCGTAATCCGGAACCGGTATCAATAACATCCCAATTCTTCCTTTGTTCTAAATAGAGTCGAATTCGAATGTCTTGTTCTCTACTTAAATTTTCATTTAAAGTGGTGGATTGTTCCTTTGTCCATTCAGGAATAAAAGGTTTTTCTTCTGGAGTTCCTTCGCAAGCAACCAAGAATAAATACAACAAACTACAGCTCAAAATAAATCGCATCATATCAATCAAATTCAGGCAATACACTTTTTATTTTAGCAATGGCTTCATCCATACTTCCTTCCCACTTCCCTCCAGAAGCGTTGGCGTGTCCTCCACCATGAAAATATGTATTGGCCATCACATTTACTGGATTATCTTCTCCTTTTGAACGGAAAGAAATTTTAATTATTCCATCACCTTCCATTAAAAATATAGATTTCCTCACCCCGATTATTGAAAGTCCAACATTGACTAATCCTTCCGTATCTCCTTTGACATAATTAAAACGTTCAAGTTCAGCTTTATTCAACCACGTTATTGCTGTTTTATGCTCATCTATGATTTCCATTTTTTCATTGATTGCATAACTTCTTAAGCGCAATTTGTCGAAGGTATTTGTATCAAAGACAGCTTCATGCACCTTATACGGTTGAACGCCTCCTTTCATTAACGTAGCAATTACCTCATGGGTATGGGCAGTAACACTAGGAAATCTAAACGAACCACTGTCCGTCATTATTCCTGTATACAATGCTTCACCGATGTTCTTATCCAATAGCTCAATATCACCTAAGGCATCAATAAAATCAACGATTAATTGTGCTGTAGAACAAGATGTAGTTTCAGAAAAAACGATATCAAATTCGTCGCTCGGATCCAAATGATGGTCGATCACGATTTTTGTAGCATTTGCATTGATCAAATCATCAGCTAATTTACCTGTTCTAGACATCGTATTGAAGTCCAAACAGAATATTAAATCAGCTTTCTGAATTTGTGATTTTACTATATCGGTATGCTCTTCAGCATTTTTAATCTCATCTATGCCTGTCATCCATTCCAAAAAATAAGGGGCTGGGTCGGGATGACAAACATTCACCTCAAAACCTTTTTTTTGCAAGTAATGATAAAGTCCGATGGAACTTCCTATTGAATCTCCATCTGGAGATCTGTGGGCTACAATAACTATCTTTTTAGAAGTGGATAATACTTTTTTCACTTGAGCAATAGCTTGCTCATTAAATGTTTGCATAAATAAAATTTAAATAACCTATCTTAAACCTAACTTTTGGGTTTTCTTGGCTTCCACTAAAACAACAGCACATTGAACCAATCCAGCACCATCGTTTCCTTTAACCTCAACACGAATGGTTAGGCGTTGCATTCGGTCAGACAAAAAGATTGCTTCTTCTTCCGCAGTTGCTGTTCGACTGTCATAAAGAATCACTTCTGAGGATTTATAGCTTACTCTTCCATTTTCCTCAACTTTATTTACTTCCTTCCCTACTACTTGAAAATCCACATTGTCTGCAGAAAAATCTTCCACCCCAGCTACAGCTTGTATACGGTATTTGATTCCACTTTGAAGAATAAACCTCATTTCATAGGTATCTCCTGGACGCAATTGTCCAGATTTAGATTGAGAATTTTCTCCCCAACCATTTTTTGAATCTACTGAAATAACTTTACTAGCTTGTGGACATTGAGAAAATAAATATCCTGCAGATAAAGTCGCTACGACGGTAAGTATATTGATTAATTTAAACATAATATTTTCTTTTTATGAGATTATAGATGTTCTTATTTTTACAATTAAAGATTTCATTTCTGTAAATGAATCTTCAGTAAATAGACAGGATAAACCACCGTTTAGCATGACAGTTCCTTCATCTTTATTCACTTTCAAATTAGTTTCTTCACAATCCATAGCATCATAAGCATTTTGGATTTCATTAAGGTAAGCCAACACCGGCTGAACACGATCGTCTTCGGCGTAAGTTTCAACAAAACCTGTTAGATTTTCTAAAACATAACGCTGGTCGATAATATACTCCTCAATTTCAAAGTTTTGATCGTAATTTCCAGCTGAATGGAAAAGAATATGCATTGTTTCTATCCAAGCACCGCTCAAAATCAATGACAATTCCACACCTTTCTCGTTTTCAATCAATTGATCAAAAACAGAAATATAGTTTTGCGATGAAATTTCAAACAGCTTTTCACTATCTGCTCCCGCTTCCTCAACTTGTTTGATTAATTCCTCACCATACACCTTTGTAATATCAATGTCTTGTCCTAATTTATCTAATGTTGAGACGTAGTTCAAGAACACACTTTTTCCTTGTTCGTATCGCATTAAGTAGGCAGCATCGGAAATATAAACACCGAAATTAAGTGCTTTTTTATCTGCTGTAGCATAGTTAGAAGATTGAGAAAGATCATTCACTATCGTTGGGTCAACTTTCTCACTTAATGAACGCAGTAAATCATATTGCTCATTTGGTGAAGGAATAGAATAAACGATTTCATTTTTTGGTTCCTCTTTTTCAGACTCCATTTCTGTTAATGTATCTGAAACATCTTTGACCTCTTTTTCTTCAGAATTACAGGAAGTAAATACTATCAGTAAAATTGAGGATAGGTAGACTGTTCTTTTTAACATAAGTTATACGTTTTATATATTGATCAAATTTAATTAATTTATTAGAAGATCGCCAACTTATCACCTTATTGTTTAGAAATCAGCTCTATTCCTTCTAATTCTTTCTCCATTTGACCCCTTAAATTACTGGTTACTGTGGTCAATGGCAAGCGAACGGTATCGCTACAAATATTTAATAAATCAAGACAACACTTTATCCCTGATGGATTTCCTTCAGCAAAGAATTGGTGGGTAATGTCCAACATTTCAAAATGATGCTTTTTGGCCTTTGCCAAATCACCTTCAAATGTAGCATTCATCATCGATGAGAATTCTTTCGGCAATGCATTTGCAACGACCGAGATCACACCATGTCCACCCATCGCAGCAATAGGCATTGCAAGTGCATCTTCTCCAGACAATACTGCGAAATCTTGAGGTGCATTTTTCAAAATTTGCATGACCTGGTCCATATTTCCGGATGCTTCTTTTACACCAACAATGTTCTCTACTTTTGACAATGCTAGAGTGGTTTCTGCAGTCATATTACTCGATGTTCTTCCCGGAACATTGTAGAGAATAATTGGTTTTTTAGAAACTTTTGCGATGGCCTCAAAATGAGCGATAATTCCACGTTGACTCGGTTTATTATAATGTGGTGATGCGCTTAAAAATCCATCAACTCCATCGTTATCAAACGTTGAAAAGACTTTAACCAAAGCTGCTGTATTGTTATCTGCCAACCCTAAAACAACAGGTACTCTCCCTTTATTTTCTTCGATAACAATAGCTAGTACACGTTCTTTTTCATCTGTTGTTAAGGTAGCTGTTTCGCCAGTTGTCCCTTGAACGACTAAAAAATCAGTTCCATTATCAATTTGATAATTAACCAATTTACGAAGTCCACTTTCATCTATACTTCCATTGGTATTAAATGGAGTGACAAGCGCAACTCCTGTTCCTTTAAATTGCATTACAGTTGAATTTTAGTTAAATAATTATTTATTTGCTTAAAGAATACTCCGCTATTCAATTCGGCTCCTTTAAAAGTTATGTCAAATCTAGGCAAAGATTCTTTGTCCATGCCAATACTCATCAATTTAGAGTGTTTGATTACTTTATTCAATAAAGAATTAGATTCTTCCATGGCGACAATCAAAACCCCATTTTTCTCATTGATCAATAATCCCCTCAATTCTGGTGTTTTTATTTTCCCAAACAGCGAAAAATCTTTTTTAGATAGGTAATTTACACTGGGCATTTGAGGTAATTCTTCAATCAGCTTAGGTTGATCAACACAAATAAGGTAAAACACCGTGTTGTTTCCAGTGATGTTTTTTTCAAGCGTTGATTTTAAATGTTGAAAATCATCTTTCCCCTTCCAACTGCTAAGAATTACAAGTTTTTTTCCCATCTTACTGAATCATTTGAATAAATTCGTCTTCGCTCAATATTTCAATCCCTAATTTTTCTGCTTTTTCAAGTTTTGCAGGCCCCATATTATCACCGGCAACAATAAATGATGTTTTAGATGAAATACTGCCTACGTTTTTCCCTCCATTTGCTTCAATGGCTTCTTTCAACTCTTTCCTCGAAAGGGTGTGGAATACTCCTGATACAACAATTGATTTCCCTTGAAGTACAGAACTTGCTAATTCTTTTTCTTCGATTTCAAATTGAAGTCCAGCCGCTTTTAAACCATTTACAATTTCCAAGTTTTCCTCTTGCTGAAAATGATGTTGAATAGCAATTGCAATCTTCTCACCTACTTCATCAATCTCGATTAAAGTATCGTAAGAAGCTTTCATGATCGCATCAATATTTTTGAGTGCCTTGGCTATCTTCTTAGCTACAGTTTCCCCGACATGTCGAATTCCCAATGCAAAAAGAACCCTTTCAAAAGGAATGTTCTTAGATGCTTCTAGTCCTTCCAATAAGTTATTGGCCGATTTATCCCCCATTCTTTCTAAACTAACAATTTGATCGAAGGTCAAGGAATACAAATCTGAACTATTGTGAATCAGCCCTTCACTAAACAATTGCTCTACCGTTTCAGTTCCTATCCCTTCAATATTCATTGCTTTTCTAGAAATGAAATGAATAATTCTCCCTGTAATTTGCGGCGGACAACCCAAGTCATTCGGACAATAATGATGCGCTTCCCCATCTAATCTTTGCAATGGAGTTTCACATTCTGGACAATTTGAAATAAACTTAAACTTTTGAGCGTTCTCAGCACGCTGTGTTAAATCTACCCCAACAATTTTAGGGATAATTTCTCCTCCTTTTTCAACAAACACTGTATCATTTTCATGAAGGTCTAACTTGTTCATTTGATCTTCATTGTATAAAGAAGCACGTCGAACAATAGTTCCCCCCAAAGCTACAGCAGAAAGATTTGCAACTGGAGTTACCGCTCCTGTTCTCCCCACTTGGTAACTTACTGATTCCAAGGTTGCGCTTGCTTGTTCGGTCTTAAACTTATAAGCAATGGCCCAACGCGGTGATTTTGCAGTATTCCCTAGTTCTTCTTGTTGACTATAATCATCAACTTTAATGACTACCCCATCAATTTCAAAAGGCAATTCTGCACGGTGCTCATCCCAATAATGAATAAACTCCATGATTCCTTCAATAGAATCTGTTTTCTTTAAATACTTTTTCTCTGGCGTAGGAATTTTAAATCCCCATTCACCAGCATTCAACACACTATTATAATGACCTTCTGCAGGTAAATCTGTTCCATACACTCCATATAAAAAGCAATCAAGACCTCTTTGTGCGACTGTACTTGAATCCAAAAGTTTCAAAGTCCCAGAAGCTGTATTTCTTGGATTAGCAAATAATTCTTCTCCATTTTCTTCTCTTGACTTATTCAAGGCATTGAAAGCATCAAGCGGGAAGAATATTTCTCCTCTAATTTCGAAAACATCAGGGTACTTCCCTTTTAACCTTAAAGGAATTGTGCGAATGGTTTTAACATTGGTAGAAACATCCTCTCCTTGGGTTCCGTCTCCTCTAGTAATGGCTTGAACAAAAGCACCATTTTCGTAGCGAATTCCAATAGCAACACCATCGTATTTCAATTCACAGACGTAGTTAATTTTACCATTCACTAATTTTTTCACCCTATTTTCCCACTCCACAATTTCTTCTTCTGAATAGGTATTTGAAAGGGAGAGCATAGGATACTCATGCTTTACGGTATTGAATTTCTTAGTAATGTCTCCTCCTACACGTTTGGTTGGACTATTAGGCAAAGCTAAGGCTGGAAATTTAGCTTCTAAATCCTGCAGTTCTTTTAAACGGGTATCATATTCAAAATCTGAAACTTCAGAAGTATTTTCGATATAATATTGATGGTTATAATGATTTAGTTCTTTCGATAAATCTTCAATACGTTTTTCAGCTTCCTCTTTTTTCATATCTATTAAAATTGAGCGTGAACCATGCGGTCTTTACCTTGTAAATCTTTTTTAACTGTTACTTTTGAAAACCCATAATCTTTCAAGAAGCTTTTTATTTCCTCGGACAGCTTTTCATGAATTTCAAAAAACAAACTTCCTTTGGGGACCAAGTGGTCTTTAGCATATAAAGCAATAACCTTATAAAACAGCAAAGGATTATCATTGGGAACAAACAGAGCTGTATCAGGCTCATGATCTACCACATGATCTTTCATTTCTGCTTTTTCATCAATGGGAATATAGGGAGGATTAGAAACAATCACATCCCACTTATAATTGTTATATGCATTTAGATTCATTGCATTTGCGAAGTCAAACCTAACTTCTAAGTCAAGTAATTCAGCATTTTCCCTGGCCAAATCCAAAGCAAATTGTATCACATCAACCCCTGAGACATTACTATCGGGAAGATTCTCCTTCAATGCCAAGGGGATACACCCTGACCCCGTTCCAACATCAAGAATTTTAGGACTTCTGCCTTTCCATATTTCAAGAATCCATTGGACGAGTTCCTCTGTTTCGGGCCGTGGAATAAGTGCACGTTTATCAATTTTTAAATCCAATCCATAAAAATGAACTGTTCCCAACACATACTGCACAGGTTTTCCTTTGTTAATTTCAGCGATAGAGTTCTTTAACACCTCAACAATTTCACTTGGCACTTCTTCATCCTTTTTGATCAGCAGGTCTGCTGCTTCAAGCTTCAAATGATGCATGAGGAACATCTTCCCAATTTGCTTTTTTTCACGAGGCGTAAAAGTATCGCTCAGTTCTTCACTGAATTTTAATAACATTTCATTTACCGTGTTCATATATTTCATCCTTTGTGCAAAAGTAGTAATAAATAAAGGAGCCTAAGCCTTAAATTTATCACAAATTAACCCTAGATTTGCGTATATTAAAATTTTGTCAAAATTCGCTATGGATATAAAAACAATGGAGCAATATGCTTCACAAACGAGAAGAGATATAGTAAGAATGGTTGCAGCCGTTAGCTCTGGTCACCCTGGAGGCTCACTTGGATGTGCTGACTTCTTTACTGTAATGTATCACAGGATCTTAAAACATGACCCAGAAAACTTTACCATGGACGGTAAAAATGAAGATTTATTCTTCCTTTCAAATGGTCATATTTCTCCAGTTTGGTACAGTACCTTAGCACATGCAAAATACTTTCCAGTTTCAGAACTAGCTACTTTTAGAAAGTTAAATTCACGTTTACAAGGTCACCCGAGTATTGATAAAGGACTACCTGGAATTCGTGCTGCTTCTGGATCATTAGGTCAAGGACTCTCAATGGCAATTGGTGCTGCAGTTACAAAAAAGCTAAACAATGACGATCGTTATGTTTATGTTTTGATGGGTGATGGTGAGCTTCAAGAAGGTCAAATTTGGGAAGCAGCTTTATATGCAGCAGCCAACAAAGTTGATCATGTAATTGCTACTGTAGATTATAATGGTCGTCAGATCGATGGTGACGTTGAAGATGTTTTATCATTGGGGAATTTGAAACAGAAATGGCAAGCTTTTGGTTGGGAAACTCTAGAAGTAGATGGTCATAACATGGAAGAACTCGTTGCTGTATATGAAAAAGCAAAATCTTTAGCTGGTAATGGAAAGCCCATCATGGTTTTAATGAAAACAGAAATGGGTCAAGGTGTTGACTACATGATGGGAACACACAAATGGCATGGATCTGCGCCAAATGCAGAACAACTTGAAAGTGCATTGAACCAACTGGAAGAAACTTTAGGGGACTATTAAGCCCACTACTTTGTTCTAAAGAAGTACAAAATGAAAAAGATATTACTTGCGTTATTTATTGTTCTTGCTGGACTAACTCATTCACAGGAGGAAAAAACGCGTATTCTTTTCATTTTAGACGCTTCTAATTCCATGAATAAGAAATGGGGAGCCGAGTCAAGGTTTATTACCGCCAAAAGGATTCTATCTAATTCGGTTGATAGTTTAAGAGGCGTACCTAATTTAGAAATTGGTTTGCGTGTTTACGGACATCAATCGCCAATTACAGCAACATATCAAGATTGTGAAGACACTAAATTAGAGGTGCCATTTGGAGAAAACAATCACCAACTTATTTTAAATAAAATCAAAACCATACGTGCAAAAGGAACCACTCCAATAGCACGTTCTTTGGAACAAGCTGCGGGTGATTTTCCAGATAGGGAGGCCAGAAATATCATCATCTTAATTACGGATGGTGTAGAAGCTTGTGATGATGAGCCCTGTGTTATTGCAGATAAATTAAGGGCCAAAGGAATTACAATTAGCCCTTTTGTGATTGGACTCGGATTAGACATGTCTTATTTATCTCACTTTGATTGTTATGGAAACTATAAATCTGCAGAGGACCCAATGGCTTTTGAAGCTGTTTTAAAGAACGTGGTCAACAAAGCTTTGGTAAATACCACCGTTCAAATTAACCTCAACACTATTCACGGCAGACCAATAGAGACTGATGTTACAATGTTTCTTTACGAAGCCGGAACAAGCAATTTAAAATATACTTACACCCACACTTTAAATCATTTGGACTTACCAGATACTTTAATTTTAGATCCGTCTATCAAGTATGATTTAGTGGTAAAAACGCTTCCTCAAAAGGTAAAGAAGAACATAACCATTCAAAGGAATACACACAACACCATTGAATTGGATGCGCCTCAAGGAAAGTTAAAGTTCACTTTTGCTCAACCTACCAAATACGATTTTGTTGATGTTCGTGTGATGCAAAAGGGTGAATACCAAACCTTTAACACCCAAAAGTTCAATACGACTCAAGAATACATTGTTGGGGAATATGAAGTAGAAATCCTTACTTTGCCCAGAAGGTACAAAACGGTAAAAGTCGATCAGAGTTCTACCAACACGGTTTCTATAGACGCCCCTGGAGTGGTCAATTTATCGGCCTATAAATCAGTAACAGGCCAAATATTTGAAGTCAAAAACAACAATGAATTTGAGTGGGTTTGTGATTTAAATGAGCGGACAAAAAGCAATCAATTCATTTTACAACCGGGTAGATACGTTGTTATCTATCGTCAAGTGGATTTAAAAGAAACCACATATACAAAAGAAAAGCAATTCAGCATTTATTCTAATAAATCAATAACGATAAATTTATAATGGAAAAAGAAATCAAAATTTTAGGAGAAAAAGACACACGTTCCGGATTTGGAGAAGGACTACATGAATTAGGGAAAACTCACCCGAATGTTGTTGCTTTGTGTGCCGATTTAACGGGTTCTTTAAAAATGGATGCCTTTAAAGCTGATTTTCCAGATCGTTTTTTTCAAGTCGGAATTTCTGAAGCTAACATGATCAGTATGGCAGCAGGAATGACTATTGGTGGTAAAATTCCTTACACAGGAACTTTTGCTAACTTTTCAACAGGTCGAGTTTACGATCAAATTCGTCAATCTGTAGCCTACTCTAAAAAGAACGTTAAGATTTGTGCTTCTCATGCAGGATTAACACTAGGAGAAGATGGTGCCACACACCAAATTTTAGAAGATATTGGTATGATGAAAATGATGCCAAACATGACGGTTATTGTACCGGCTGACTTCAATCAAACCAAACAAGCGACAATTGCGATTGCTGATTTGGAAAGTCCTGTTTACCTTCGTTTTGGACGTCCTAAAGTTCCAATTTTCACAGCGCCAGATGCTGAATTTGTAATTGGAAAAGCAGATACAATTTTTGAAGGAAAAGACGTTTCCATCATCGCATGTGGACACATGGTTTACAAAGCGATTGAAGCAGCACAAGAGTTAGCCAAGGAAGGAATTGATGCAGAAGTAATCAATATGCATACGATTAAGCCTTTAGATGAGAAAGCAATTTTAGCTACTGTTAAAAAGACAGGATGTGTTGTTACTGCCGAAGAGCACATGATCAACGGAGGTTTAGGTGATGCAGTTGCTCAGGTTTTAAGCAGAAACACTCCTACTCCACAGGAATATGTAGGTGTAAATGACACATTTGGGGAAAGTGCTACTCCAGATGAACTAATGGCGAAATATAATATCGATACCATTGACGTCATAAAAGCAGCAAAAAAAGCGATTGCACGTAAATAAATTTCCTTGTCAAAATGGAAGAGCTTAACACTAGAGCAATACAATTTAAAGCAATACAAGGTCAAACGAGTCCTTTCCCATTCTTAATAGATGTAGATTATGCCAAAGGCAGTTATATTTATGACAAGAATGGAAAGGCTTATTTAGACATGATTGCCGGAGTTGCAGTAAATAACATAGGGCACAATCATCCTGAAGTTGTTGAAGCATTAAAAAGGCAAATTGACAAGCACCTACACGTCATGGTGTATGGAGAATTTATTCAGGATGCGCCACTAGAAATGGCAGAGCGTTTAACGGCACTACTGCCTTCTTCTTTAAATGCGGTTTATGCTGTTAATTCAGGAACAGAAGCCAATGAGGCTGCAATTAAATTGGCCAAAAGAGTAACCGGTAGAAGAGAAATTGTTTCTTGCTATGGGGCTTATCATGGAAGTACGAACGGAAGTTTAAGCTTATCAAGCAATGAAGTTAAGAAAAAGCCTTTTGAACCTTTGCTTCCCGAAGTTAAATTCATTCGCCATAATTCTATTGAAGATTTAGCGTTGATCACAGAAGAAACTGCTGGTGTTTTTATTGAAACCATACAAGGAGATGCTGGAGTTCGACAAGCCACTACCCCATACCTAAAAGCTTTACGTAAAAGATGTAACGATACAGGTACGCAGTTGATTTTCGATGAGATTCAATGTGGAATGGGGCGCTCTGGAAAGCACTTTGCATTTGAACATTCAGGTGTTGTTCCCGATATTCTCACTTTAGGGAAAGCTTTAGGTGGTGGAATGCCTATTGGAGCATTGGTCAGTGCACAAGAGAAGTTAGACTTATTTAGTCACGACCCGATTTTAGGTCACATCACAACTTTTGGAGGCCACCCTGTGGTTTGTGCAGCAGCTGCAGCAGGATTGAAGGTATTATCTGAAATAGATTACAATGAGGTTGAAAAAATAGGTCAATTTATAGAAGACGAACTACTTAAACACAGTTTAGTAAAATCCATTCGTAGAATTGGATTCATGTTTGCCATCGACATGGAGGATGCTGAAGTGGTATATCAAATCGTGATGAAATGCATGGACAAAGGACTGATTTCCTTTTGGTTTTTATCTCATCCCGACAGTTTTAGATTGAGTCCACCGTTGACTTTAAGTATGGAAGAAGCAAAAAAGGCTGTTGATATCATCAAAACAACCATTAATGAAGTTAAATCATAAGTTAAACTCTTATTCAAACAGTTTTTTATCGTGAACTAAAATTGAGTTTCTTTCTAAATGAATTAATCCTTGCTGTTTAAATTCATTTAAAATGGTGGTCACTTTTTGTCGGGAAATTCCTGTTATACTTGCAATCTCTTGATGCGTGAGTTTATGTTTAATTAGAATTTCATAACCGATAGGTCTACCCACCTCTTCGGCCATTTCCTTCATAAAATCAATTACCCGACGTCTTGAATCTTTAAGCATTACAGAGTCCAGTCGATTGTTTAACTTTTTATAATTAGACAAAACCTTATTGATGACTTTTTGATAAACGGCTGGCTGACTTTCAAGGACCTGTTTAAAAACCGTAGTTGGAATAGCTAAAACAACAGTTTCATTTTTCATAACAATAGCCGAATCGCTAAAATGAGTATAATTTTCGGGGTCTATTGCCGCTAATTCACCATAAAAATCACCAGTGCGAATAATTTTTTTGATGCCTTCTTTTTGCGTTTCTGAGATCTTAACAATCTTCACTCTTCCCTGCACAACGAAGTATACTCGATCCATTCTGTCACCAGATTGAAAAATAACATCCTTTTTATTGTACTTATATTTTACAATTGAATTTTGTAGAACAATTTTCTGATCTGGACTTAGTTCATCAAACAATTCTATATTGTCCAACAACCACAACTTTGCATTATTTTTAGCCATCGTTCGCTTCTTAATACCAATTTTAATAAAACCAAAGGTTCTTACTAAACATAAAACAATAAGTAATTAAAATTGTTCAGCGCGAAACTCTAAAAACCAAACCATTTACGATTAAATGATACCCTACTTTTCTATCAGCGGCGATTGACAATAGTTTTTTATCTCAAAACCCGAAGAATTCAACGGTGCTCGAAAAGACAAGAAACAAGCATTGGGTTAGGAAAAAAAGAATTAAAAAAGCAGAAACAAATTAATGCTCCTGCTTTTCCAATCAATTAATTTTATTTTTTTAGCTTGTAAACAACATCTCTCTCAACTTAGGGAAAGGCCAAGTTTCATCGTCCACTAAAATTTCTAATTTATCGGTATGGTAAGATATTTCTTTAAAGAAAACACGCACTGTATCACGATAAGCTTCAGCTCTTTTTTGAACGTCTTCAATTTTATTCGCTTTTTTTCTGTTCTCAAGCATTGTACGGGCATATTCTTGCATCTTGTTCATGTGTTTCGACAAATCAACCAAAAGTTGTCTTTGAGCTTTTGTAGCTTCCTTTTCGTCTTTTCCAAGAATATCAGTGATCCCCTTGATGTTTTCGATTAACTTATTTTGATAATCAACAACTACTGGAATAATATGATTTTGTGTTAAGTCACCAATTAAACGCGCTTCAATTTGAATACGCATAATGTACTTTTCAAATTCAATTTCTTGACGGGCAAGCAGTTCTCTTTTCGTAAAAACTTCCATCCTTTCAAAAACATCGATAACATCTTGACGTTCCCAAACCTTTAGCGCACTTGGTGTATCTTTAAGGTTACTCAACCCACGTTTAGCGGCTTCTTTCACCCATTCTTCACCATATCCATTTCCTTCAAAACGAATACTTTTAGATTCTTTAATCAGTTTTTGAAGTTCTTTTAAGATTGCTTCATCTTTACCATCACCGCCTTTAATTCTTTTGTCAACCGCTATTTTAAACAATTGTAATTGTCGCGCCACAATAGTATTAATGGTAATCATAGGTTGAGCACAATTTGCTAAAGAACCTACTGCTCTGTATTCAAACTTATTTCCTGTAAAGGCAAAAGGAGAAGTCCGATTTCTATCAGTATTATCCAACAAAATCTGTGGTATTTTACCGATGTTCAATTTTAATTCTGTTTTATCTGCTGGTGTCATTTTTCCAGCTTTAATGTTCTTTTCTAAATCATCAAGCAACTGTGTTAAATGAGAACCAATAAACGCAGAAACGATTGCTGGTGGTGCTTCATGTCCTCCTAAACGGTGGTCATTTGAGGCACTTGCAATAGAAGCCCTTAAGGTATCAGAATGCTCATGAATAGCTTTAATGGTATTCACAAAGAAAGTCAAAAACTGTAAGTTACTTTTTGGATTCTTTCCTGGGGCCAACAAGTTCACACCTGTATCTGTGGCTAATGCCCAATTATTGTGTTTTCCTGATCCATTTAGTCCAGGAAAAGGTTTTTCATGCAAAACAACTCTAAAATCATGACGTCTCGCAATTTTCTCTAGCAAGTCCATTAACAATAAGTTATGATCATTGGCCAAGTTACACTCTTCAAAAATAGGTGCACATTCAAATTGATTTGGCGCCACTTCATTGTGACGGGTAGTTACAGGAATCCCTAGGCGAATCGCTTCCATTTCAAACTCACGCATAAAATTAGTTACACGTGCTGGAATAGAACCAAAGTAGTGGTCATCCAGTTGTTGACCTTTTGCTGGGGGATGTCCAAAAAGCACACGTCCAGTCATCATCAAATCGGGACGTGCATTATAAAAGGCTTTATCAATAAGAAAGTATTCTTGTTCCCAACCTAAAGTTGCATTTACTTTGGTAACATTTTTATCAAAATACTTACAGACTTCTACTGCTGCTTTATCTACAGCGTTTAAGGCTTTTAAAAGAGGCATTTTATAATCCAAGGCTTCTCCTGTATACGCAATAAAAATGGTTGGAATACAGAGTGTGTTTGAAATCACGAAAGCTGGAGACGATGGATCCCAAGCAGTATATCCTCGCGCTTCGAAAGTGTTTCTTATTCCTCCATTAGGAAAAGAAGATGCGTCTGGTTCTTGCTGAACCAATAAATCACCGCTAAACTGTTCGATTGCTCTACCTGGACCAATAGGTTTAAAAAATGCATCATGTTTTTCTGCAGTCGCACCTGTTAAAGGTTGAAACCAGTGTGTATAGTGTGTTGCACCTTTTTCTAAAGCCCATTCTTTCATAGCTGAGGCTGCAACATCTGCAATATTTCGGTCAATTTTCGTACCGTGTTGAATGGCACTTTTTATAGATTTATACGCTTGTTCTGGAAGGTATTCACGCATTTTATCTTCATAAAATACATTTTCTCCGAATTTTTCTGAAATTTTCCCTGTCCATTCAAACTTTTTTGGTTCGCGATGTAAAACATCTTGGTAGGCATTTAAACGTGCTGATGACATACTTTTAATTTTGTTTCGTCAAAAGTAGACAATTCAAATTAAAAAATATTACTAAAACTTACTTTTTTTTGAACATCCCCCTTAAAAACATGGGGTGATCTTAAAATAATTGGTATTTAAACAGATTCACCCCCTTAAAACAAGGGCTTATTTTAAAGAATCAATAAATTTTCGAATCGCCTCATCATGTTCTTTTTTCAATTCAGGAGCTACAATTCCATTTTCTTTTGAAAAATTATCATCAAACGATGGAAACGAATAAATAGAAATAAGTTGTGCACCAAACTTTGGAAAGCGTTTTTCTGCAGCGCCCAAAACATTTTTAGCACCATAACCTCCTGGAGAGGCTCCCATCAATAGTACAGGCATATTTTTAAAGAAACCCGTTTCACAACGTGAACACCAATCCAATAAGTTTTTCACAGCCACAGTATACGATCCATTATGCTCTGCAAGAGATATTACTAGACCATCTGCTGTCTGGACTTTATCTATAAAATCATGAACTGCTTGAGGAATTCCACTTTCCTTTTCTAAATCTATTCCATAAATTGGCAAAGGATAATCTGTGATGTCAAGCTCTTCAGTTTCTGCTGAAGTAATCTGACTTAATGTATATTTAACTAACTGTTTATTGATCGACTTTTTACTATTACTTCCAGCGAAACCGATAATTTTCATTTTTGACTCAGTATTTTGTTTGAATAATGTTCGTTCAACAAATTTACAATTTTTGTGGAGATAGCATTCACATAACGTTTTGTTCTGTAACCTCCCACCCAAACTAGTCCATTTACAGCATTGGTTAAGAAAACTTCATCTGCGATCAATAAGTTTTGCGGCATTATAGCTGACTCATACACTTTGATTCCATTGGCGATTGCTAAATTGATTACAGTCATTCTCATTGTACCTCCCAAACAACCTTCTTTAAGGCAAGGAGTATATAAAACACCATTACTAACAACGAACAAATTTGAGCTTGTGCTTTCCAGGATTCCCCCTTTGGAGTTAGTAATCAACACATCGTCTAAGTCTCTTTCTCTGGCATCTATAGCTCCCATGACATAGACCAGACCATTTTTGGTTTTAAAATTGGCCAGAATATTATTTTCCTTCCTTATTGCAGTGTAAAGGTCCACCTCAATTCCTTTTTGATTCAAAACAAATTCGTTCTTTTCAACAGGATATATTTCTATGAAATAAGTCACCTCATTGGTTTCCGGTCGATAAGTTCCTCCACGTGATCGATCCACAGACAGTCGGACTCTTCCCCCACCTTCAATTTTAGAATGTTTTGCCAATTCTTTGATTCTTTCCGAAAAAAACGCAGAAGTAAAAAAGTTTGGTATTCTCATTTTTAGCGCGCTCATTCCCTCTTTAAGCCGCAAAATATGAATATCCAAGTTTATTGGAGCACCATCAATGAGGCGTATAGTTTCAAATAATCCATCTCCGTAAAGATGTCCTCTGTTTCCTGCTTCAAGTGTTGCTCCCTTATTGGGTAACAGTTCACCATTATTGTTTACGAATAATTCTTCCATATTAATTCAGTATATGTTCAATAAATGCGGTGGATTTATCAAAGTTGATGAGTAATACGTATAAAATTCCAAATATTGCCCCTCCAAAGTGCGCATCATGAGCCACATTGGTTCCTCCTTTTTTGCTCATGTAAAATTCAAAACCAAGATAAAGAATTCCAAAAAGCCAAGCAGGAATTTCAAATGGAATAAACATGATATAAATTCCTCCTTGTGGATACCATAAAATGGAAGCAAACAAAACCGAAGCTACGGCACCTGAAGCACCCAGACTCATGTAATTTGGATTTTCTTTGTTCCTGAGATACGGCCAAATTGAAGCGGCCAATCCTCCTAAAAAATAGAGCATAAAAAAGTGTAAACTGCCTAGTCCGACTCCAAAATGGAAGTTTAAAAATTGCTCCATCAATTGTCCAAAGGAGAATAAAACGAACATATTAAACAATAAATGCAGCGTATCTCCATGGATAAAAACATGGGAAATAATTCTATACAACTCGTTTTCTTTGTTCACCTTGTAGGGATAGAAAATCCATTTATACTTGAGCTCAGCATCTTTAAAAGCTCTAAAAGAAAGCAGTACTGTGACAGCAATAATTACAATAGTGACTGGAAATTCTTGTATTTGCATAAGTAATTTTTAACCAATTTTATTTAAACCGCTGTTTTTATTTTAATAATGCCTAATTTTACTCATAATCACTTACTTTCAATGAATAGTAAAATTTTAACAGTTTACGTAGTGTTTTTTTCAGGGTTATTCCTTTCAGGATGTAACTCTAACTTTGAATTTAACGATAATGAATCGAAAATTGAAAACAAAATAGACCAATCCACAGCATTAATCGATGAATCGATGATTCAGGCCATGAAAATTGATAAAAATGCAAAAAAATGGGCCATAGACTTGTATAATTTGAATAAAAATCATGCTTTTTGGATTAAATCTGAAAGTATTTCTTCTGATCAAGCTTTATTTTTTGCTTATGTCAATTCTGATACTGCTTTAAACATTCCTTTTGGGTACTTTTCCACTCCTTCCTATAAAAACGAAACTACGCTTTTTGAAAAAGAAGTAATCACTGCCCTTCGGTGTGCAGAGTTCTTGAACTTAAAGGATACCAGTATTTTCAACCATCAGAAAAACACAGCTAATATTTCTCAACGCGTCTCTGCCGAACATTTTATAGACTTTTTCAATGCCTTCGACAACCCATCTTGGATTGCACATTTATTGAATTTTAAAGAGAACAATAAACACCTGGTGAAGATGCACTTGGCCATGAATAAATTCACAAAAAAGTATGGGATAGAGACCAATACAAACAGTGAAATCCCAACAGATTTAAAAGACTCTTTGGCTGTATTTCATTTCATTTCCCAACAATTGATGAAACGTAATTTCATTGAAGACACTACGCTTAAACAAGATGAATTAGTAGAACAACTTCGCCAATATCAATTTTTAAATGGACTGAATACAGATGGAGCAATCGGAAGAAACACTATAGGGGCGTTGACAGAGACCAACTATTCTCGATACTTGAAAGGAGTTCTTAGCATCGATAAATTAAGAGGATTCCCTGATTCATTAATTGGCAAAAAACGCATTGTTATAAATATCCCTAGTTACCTATTGCATTTGTATATTGACGATCAAATAGTGAACACTTCAAAAGTTATTGTTGGGACGCAGAAAAATCAAACTCCTTTGTTTACTGCAACTATGCAATATTTTGTTGTTAATCCTTATTGGAATGTTCCATATTCGATAGCGAGCAAAGAAATACTTCCGCACCTTAAGAAAGACAGCAGCTATTTGAGACGTAACAACTATACTTTGTTGGATAGAAACAAGAATATTTTGATTGCAGATAGCATCAACTGGAAGAATATTTCCCCATCAAACTTTCCTTATTTTGTGCGACAAGAGCCAGGTCCAAGAAACAGTTTAGGCCTGGTAAAACTTATGTTTCCTAACGACCATGCAATCTACATACACGATACTCCTTCGAAATCATTATTCTCCAGAGATGAACGAACTTTTAGTCATGGTTGTATCAGAACAGAGCATCCCTTTAAGTTGGCCCATGATATACTCGCATCAGAAAATCACAAATACATCGATTCAGTCGAACACTACTTAACTTTACCAAAAGAAACCTATCTAATACTCGGGGAAAAATTTCCTGTCACAATTGTTTATCATACCGCAGGAGTTAATGATTCAACCCAAGAGGTTCAGTTTTATAAAGACATCTATAAAAAGGAGGAAGAAATAAATCAACTTTTTCAATCTACGCCTAAGGAGAATTAAACAAAGAAATTTGTACTTTCGCATAAAAAAAGAAATATGAGTACAATTGTATCCCCTTCAGTTTTATCTGCCGATTTCGCAAATTTAGAGCGCGATGTAAAAATGCTTAACAAGAGTAATGCAGAATGGCTTCATATTGATATTATGGACGGTCAGTTCGTACCCAACATTTCTTTTGGTTTACCTGTAATGAAAGCCATTCATAAACATGCGACAAAGCCTTTGGATGTACATTTAATGATTGCAACACCTGATGATTACATTGATGAATTTAAAGATGCCGGCGCTGAAATACTCACCGTACATTACGAAGCTTGCACTCATTTACACCGCAGCTTGCAGCGCATTAAATCTGCAGGAATGAAAGCTGGTGTAGCATTGAATCCACATACGCCAGTTGATTTATTAAAAGACATTATTCACGATATTGACTTGGTTTTAATCATGTCTGTTAATCCAGGATTTGGAGGTCAGAAATTCATTCCTCAAGCAGTTGAAAAAGTTCGTGCATTAAAAACATTGATTACTAATGCAAAAGCAACTACATTGATTGAAGTCGATGGTGGAGTAAATTTAGAAACAGGAAAGTTATTGGTTGAAGCTGGTGCTGATGCTTTAGTTGCAGGTAGTTTTGTCTTTGGTTCTGAGGATCCAATAAAGACAATTGAGAAGCTAGGGGAATTATAAAGTACAATTGAATAGAGACTTCGAGCGAAAACACTCTATATATACCACTTTCACACTATAAAAAAACAATGGCGTCGTTGCATTCAACGGCGCCATTGTTTCTTCATTTAATCTTCTTTATTAAAAGCACTCAACATCCAGTGCATTTTTTCTCTTCTTCTCATGAATCCTGTCACTAAATCATCTGTTGAGATATCTCCAATTTCACGGGCTGATTCCACAGCATCTACCATGAAAGAGAATAAGATTTCAAAATCTTCCAGAATTTCTTCGACTATCTCTTTTGAGCTCAAATCAGTTCCGGTTTCTTTGATTTCTGAAATTTCTAGATATTCTTTCAAAGTACTGATTGGAGTTGCGCCAAAAACTCTAATTCTTTCTGCAATTTCATCGATCTCGCCAAGCACCTCAGTGTATTCAGCTTCTGTCTTCTCATGAATATCAAAAAATTCTCCTCCCATTACATTCCAATGGTAGTTACGAAGTTTTTGATAATGCACATGTAAATTAGCCAATAATAAATTAAGGTTATTAACTACTTTTTCTGATTCTTCGGAATCAAATCCTAATCTTTTGTATTCTTTCATTTTACTTTTCCTTTTTTAAAATTTGTAATAATTCATTTCTGTATTTCTCCAATGATTTAACAAAATCATCACTGTTTTTGTTTTGATTATTGGGTATTGTTGTTGGAGATTCCATCATTAATTTATAAGTAGACGGCCTTTCTGTTCTTAAGCGATTGGTCAAGTCATTGATTTCTTTCTGTAACTGTTCTTGTTTGTCCATATTTTGATTCAATTATAATTATCATTTTAACACTATTAATTTAAGAAGAAGATTTAGATTAGCAGTAGTTTTTTCTTTAAAAATCTATAAAATGACCAAAATCAATAGTTTTCTTGTGATTTTATTGTTTAGGTCATGATATTCACAAAACCCAAATTATTTAGGATATATTTATGGAAAAAAGTAAATTACAACATCACTATTATTAGATGGACATTACAAGAGAAAAATACGAGCAGTATTCTGATGATGAGTTGCTGAACAATTATCGTTCTCGGCATGACAAAAAAATCATCGGTGAACTTTATAAACGTTATGGTCACCTTGTTTTTGGAACGTGTTTGAATTACTTAAAAAACAAAAACGACGCCGAAGACATTGTAATGGAAATCTTCATGACTTTAGGAGATAAAATCCTAAAACACGAAATCAAATACTTCAAATCTTGGTTATTTGTCCTGACAAAGAACAGTTGTTTAATGCGTTTAAGAAAGAAAAAGCACAACAACATTCCAATCAATGAAGAACTCATTGCAGACCATGACGAAGTTGAAGAAAAAGAGATAAAAGAAATACAATTAAACGAATTAGAAAAGGCGATTAATGAATTAGATCCGCCGCAAGACGAAGTCATTAAGCTTTTCTATATTCAACAAATGACCTACAAAGAAGTTAGTGAAAAGCTAAATCTTACTTTAAACAAGGTTAAAAGCGCGATTCAAAATGGGAAGCGTAACTTAAAAATTAAACTCAAGGAACATGATCTTTTTAAATCTGCTTAATAGAATTTTTGGTCCGAAAAAACCTTTGCATCGTCAAGAGATTGATGACTACAAAAAAGGGACTGGGAATACGCACGACATAGAAGAAAAAGCAGCTGACACAGACCTTAATTCAGAAGCATTAGAAGGTTGGACATCAGTTGATTTCTCTGTAAAAGATGGAATGACCAATGTCGATAAAAAAATGAACAACTTCCTTTCTGGTCAATCTAATCCTCGCAATGGTGGTAACAAAGGAATGATCTTAAGCTTTGCTTTGTTTGTCATTACCATGTTGGTCTTAATTATTTTCACCTACCAAGGAAACAAAGTTGTTGACGAACAAACAATTGTGCAGGCCGAAAAGATGGAACAACCATCAAAAATTGAAGAAGTCGATTTGTACACCGAGATTCCACGCGAAAAACAAATCACAAGCACCGAACTGAAGAAAGCGGATGAGATTAAAAACAATAATATCATCAATGAAAAACAATTAAAGGAGAGTGGAACTCCCATCAAAGATGATGTTGATCAAACAAACGCTTTAAATTCAGTGGATGTTGATTTAGAACTCCCTATACAATCCAGTGGTAAAATTTCTAATCGTTCGAATAACACCTTGGTTTATAATCAAGCCAAGGAGGTTTATTTACATTCTTTAAAAAATGTCGATTATCGCGCTTACCGTGATCGTCCCATTAAAGTAGATCACAATTTAGAGATTGGAATTCCCGCAAATATGGCCACTGAAAATGATCAGCAAGAATTTATTCAATCTGGTGTTCATGAAATCGCATACATCGATTACCTGACCCGAAGTGCTGAGATATTTAGTCAAGGAAACTATAAAACAGCATTAAAAAGATACTTGACCATTCTGGATACTTACCCCGATGATGTCAACGCTAATTTTTATGGGGGATTGTGTTATTTTAATCTAGGTCAATTTGACCAATCACATCAGTTGTTTAGAAACGCATATTCTTTAGGATATGGAAACTTTAGAGAAGAAGCAATGTGGTTTTCTGCTCGAGCAAATTACGAAGAGAAGAATGATTTAAAAGCGAAGTATTTCCTTAAGAAAATCATCAATGAAGGTGGGTTTTATAGTGAGCAGGCCAAAGAGTTATTAGAGACCATCGAGAAGAAATAGCCAACAAAAGATAATTAAGAGCACATTAAATCAAAAGCACATTAAGAGGTCTGACTTGCTTCTGTATTTTTTTAATGCAACGCCTGGTTTTTTATTGGTCTCCGAAAGCGTTCAAACTATGCTCCCGAAAGGCCTCGGGATTAGTGCAACTCGCTTTAGCTTCTAAAAGCTTATCAGATAGTAGATACTAGACATTAAATGTTCCACATTAGACAAAAATCAAATGTCTAACATTTAATGTCTACTTTTTTTTACACTTAGAGAGCTTTTTTCTAGTCGGTATTCCCTAAAAGAAATTCTTCCCTTCTCTCACCATTCTTTTTAGCATTGGACTTGGACGGTAACGGTCTTCACCATACTCTTCAAATAATGTTTCTAATTGCTCTAGCACATTTTTGATTCCAATTTCGTCAGCCCATTTCAACAATCCTTTTGGATAGTTTACACCCTTGGTCATGGCTAAATCGATATCTTCTTTTGTGGCAACATTTAAAAACAAAGCATCTGCTGCTTCGTTAATAAGCATTACCAAAATTCTATTTAATATTTCCTTTCCTAGAACCTCATCTTTAACAGGTTCTGGTGTCACCGCATTTTCACTGTAATCGAAGTAACCTCTCCCCGACTTTCTTCCTAAGTAACCTGCTTCTGCATGACGTTTTTGCGTAAACGAGGGCTTGTATCTTGGATCATAATAAAACGCCTTAAATACCGTTTCAGTCACTGTATAATTGATGTCATTTCCAATGTAATCCATCAAAGTGAATGGTCCCATTCTGAATCCTCCTAATGCTGTCATGGCCCAATCGATAGTTGCAAAATCCGCGACACCTTCTTCGTAAATCCTCAAAGCCTCACCATAAAATGGACGAGCAACTCTATTTACAATAAAACCAGGAGTATCTTTAGCCAATACAGTTACTTTATTCCAAGCATCAATAATAGCTCTTGCATTTTCAGTTACCACTTCACTTGTTTGCACTGCAGGAATTATTTCAACCAAAGGCATTAAAGGAGCAGGATTAAAAAAGTGAATGCCGATTACGCGGCTTGGGTTGTTCAATACTGATCCAATTGCGGCGATAGAAAGCGAAGAAGTATTTGAAGCCAGAATACAATTTTCGTCAACAATAGACTCTAACTGTTTAAACACCGCGTGTTTTATTTCAATATTCTCTACAATTGCCTCAATAATCAATCCCGAGCCTTCAAAATCATTCATTTGTGTAGAAAAACGGATTCTACCAAACACTTCATTTCCAAAGTCTTCCGTCCACTTGCTTTTTTCGATTAAGCGTTCGATAATTTTCTGTAAACTTGCCTTCGCTTTTGTTAAAGCACTTTCATTGACATCTACGAGAACTAATCTATGTCCAGATTGTGCGGCAACTTGTGCTATTCCAGCTCCCATTGTCCCAGCGCCTAGTACACCTATTTTAATTTTACTCATTTATTTTTACTTTATCTCGTTTAGTATTTTTATTTCAAGGCCTTACTTCCCTTTAAAAACAGGTTTACGTTTTTCTAAAAAGGCTTGCGTACCTTCTTTAAAATCATCTGTTGAACCAGCTAATGCTTGCAATTTTTCTTCTACGGCTAACTGTTCTTCCAAACTGTTGTTGAAGGATTCATTCACCGCTTTTTTCGTTAAGCCATAACCTCTCGTTGGCATTTTAGCCATTTTCGCAGCCATTCCATCAATAAAAGCATCAAATTCTTCGTCATCAACAGCTTTATAAATCATGTTCATTGCTTCTGCTTCTTGAGCTGGAACTTTGTCTCCTGTCATCATTAAAGCCAAAGCTTTTTGAGCACCAACTAAACGGGGTAAAAAGAATGTTCCTCCAGAATCTGGAATCAATCCAATAGCTGCAAAAGCTTGAATAAAAGTGGCTGATTTTTTCGCCACAACAATATCACAAGCCAAAGCTAAGTTTGCTCCTGCACCAGCTGCAACACCATTAACTGCGGCAATGATTGGTTTTTCAATTTCACGCAAACGCATTACGATTGGATTGTAATGCTCACCAACAATGTTTTTTAATGGTGGTCCATTCGGATCGGTTGCTTCGGCTAAATCTTGACCTGCACAAAAGGCCTTCCCTTCTCCTGTTAAAACGATTACACGAACAGTGTCATCATTTTTACAATCGTCTAGCGCTTTCTGCACTGCAAATGCTAATTCTTGATTAAAACTATTGTATTTATCTGGGCGGTTAAACTTTAAGGTTGCAACGCCATTTTCTTTTGTGAATTGTAGAACCATTTTTATTTCTTTTTTGCTAAAAATATAAAAGAATCCACCACTAAGCGCACTTCATCGTTGATTTTTCAATTAATTCTCTCCATTTTTGAGGAATATTCTTAAAATATCAATGGGTCATGAGAAAACGTTATTATGCTATCTTCAAACCGTACAACATGCTTTCACAGTTTACAGGAGACGAAAACGCAAGTGTTCTGGGAGATTTGCATAAATTTCCAATTGATGTCTATCCCATTGGACGATTAGACAAAACCAGTGAAGGACTTCTTTTACTGACCAACGACAATGATTTCAAAAACAAAGTTTTAGATCCGAAAAACAAATCTGCAAAAACCTATTATGTTCAAGTAGATGATGACATAACTCCAGAGGCATGTAAAGAATTATCAGCAGGAACGATTTTCATCAAGCACAATGGTAAAAAGCACCGTGTTGCTCCAGCGGAATGTGTAAAAATTGATGCACCTCAACTTCCAGAGCGCAGTGTTCCCATTCGTTATCGAAAAGAAATTCCAACCAGTTGGATTGCATTAACTTTGAGAGAAGGAAAAAACAGGCAAGTTCGTAAAATGACCGCAGCAGTTGGATTCCCAACCTTAAGATTAGTGCGCTATGCCATTGGCGAATTCAATTTAGGCGATATGCAGCCTGGTGATGTGGTAGAAATTGACCCTAACGACGTTATTCCGGGTTGGAATCGTAAGTAATTTGAAGAATTTCTATTTTTCTCTCTTCCTCTCCAAGGGCAAGATGAGCAATTTCTCCCACTTTCTTTCCAATCATTGCTTTCGCAATGGGAGCGACAAATGCAATTTTCTTTTCACGAACATTTGCTTCATCTACACCTACAATTTTTAGAGTCACAGGAGATTTAGCGCTTTCAATTTTATAGGTTACCGTTGCCCCGAAGCGCACCTCATCCATTGTTTGATTTGTTGCATCAAGGACACGTGCCGAGTTAATACGTTCATTCAAAAGATTGAGCTTCCCATCGATCTCAGCAGCTTTTCTTCTTTGTTCACGTTCATCTTTACTTTTAAAGTCAGACAATTCTTCCAATAGCTTCAGCTTTTCAGCTTTCAACGCTTTAAATCCTTGAGGTGTAACATAATTAGGTGTATGTTCAGGCAAAGCCGCTCTTGGTGGAATTACCGGTGCTTCTTCTTGATCTCCCTCTCTTACAAATCCTCTACTCATTATCCTATTGTTTTAACCTAATATAGTGAATTTAAAATCAAAAAAGATCTTCCTATTAAAATGAAGTGAATTTTTGTATTTTTATGCAAAAACAAGTGAAATACACTCTACCATATCCTTTCCTCTTATTATTGATTCCCTTATTTTTTCTTCAGTGTCAAATGGACGATGAAAACGAAGAGAAAGTTGACTACCAAGGAACAATGAAGTACTTTCCTGATGCATTTGGTATCGAAAGATTCATCACAGACAATGCCAATGGTGGCGTTTACATTACTCTTCCCGAGTGTTTCGAAATCAATCACTATATAGACATCAGTATAAAAAACACCAATAATTATTATTGCTACGACAATGAAGTTTATTTTTCTGCCGATCCTATAGATCAATCAACGATACCATTTTATGCAGAATTCTTTGAAGACTCAAGCATCAAAAAACAGGATGATTTAAGTATCTTGAGGGATTACGTTATAGCCATCCGAAAACAAAACACCATAGAAGCCAGTGAGTCTATATACTCTAGTATGACCACTTCAGAAAACAAAAAAATTCTATTGGGAAGTGTAAAAGGACATTCAGACCCCTATTCAAAAGAACTTTTATATCAATATGGTGTTATAGCTGTTGGAGATACCTATTACATTTTACAATGTATAATGAGTGCAGACAATGCTGTATTCTTACATGGAGATGTATTGGAAATATTCAAGAGTTTTAAAGTCAATTAGTCAACAGCAATGAACATCACAATTGAAGAAATAAGGAAACAACTGACGCGCCAATTACCCGGAGAAGAAGCGCATATTCCTATGTCTCCCGGTGGTAGAGGACGTTCTTCTGAGGCAATTAAACACGCCAAAAATTATAGAGAAAGCGCTGTAGCATTAGTTCTTTATGAAAAGCATAAGGAATTAAAAGGAGTTTTAACAGAACGTTCACCCTATCGTGGGCTGCACAGTGGAGAAGTTTGCTTGCCCGGTGGGAAAATGGAAGACTTCGATCAGAGTCTCAAGCAAACAGCTATTCGTGAATGTGTAGAAGAGATAGGGCTAAAGTATGAAGGTTTTGAGTTGTTAGGTGAATTAACTCCTGTTTTTATTCCTGTAAGCAATTTCAGTATACAACCTTTTGTTTTTCACTATACAGAGCCCCCTATTTTTATTAGAAATAACCGTGAAGTGGCAGAGATTTTTTCCTTTCCCTTGCGTCAACTTTTTGAAGAGAATATCATAAAAAAAACAAGTATTGAACTTGCTGGAAGAGGAACATTAGACAATATTCCTTATTTCGACATCAACAATAAAATTGTTTGGGGAGCAACAGCATTGATATTGCATGAGTTTAAGCATTTGTTTGTTGGAAACAGCCAATAACGGTTAATAACAAAATGTTAATTGTTAACGGCGACCTTCCTTGAATAGCGTTGATGGTGAATGTCTAATACAAGCCCCCTCCCAAAGGAAAATATGCTCTAATCAATTCATTCATATTAAAATATAAGACTAAATCATTATTACGCTAACAATTAACCATTGACAATTAATCATTAGTAAAACCAATACCCTACATATCCCACCCATTCTTTGATCAATCCAAACCAACCCGTAAAAGTATCTGAGTCAGGAATAAGAAATTCATTCCAATGATAAAAACGCTCATTTCCGGTATATTGATCCGTAGAAAAAGGAGTTACTTGCATACCGTAACGATCAAAAGAAGCTTTTGCGCGTTTCATATGTCGTGCTGAAGTAATCAACAAAAAAGAATCAAAATGAGGGTAAGACTGTTTAAACAAAGCGGCAGTATACTGGGCGTTTTCATTCGTGTTTCTAGAATCAGTTTCAACAATAATATCAAGCGGTGGAATTCCCCACTCAAGCAATTGAAGTTTTAACTGATTGGCTTCATCCAAACCTTTATCAGTTACATCACCATGTTTACCAACGATACATATTTTACTGATTTTTTTGGATTTATACAGGTCGATAGCTTGCCAAATTCGGTCACCTCCCCTCCTGATGCTCAAGCGGTCAACACTATTGTCATATTCAAACATACCACCAAGTACAATTCCAACATCATGGTGTTCTACTTCACTTTTATTAACCGCAGGAATTTCCCACAAATGCAAAGCTTCTTTATAAATAAAAGTATTCGAAAAAAACAAAACGATGACAATAGAACTCACCTTAGCAAATTGCTTCACTTTCTTCTTTTTTGCAAAGGCCCAGAAGAAAATTGTCAGTATCAACCAAGTTAATGGGGTGATAAAAAAGTATATGACTTTAGATAAAATTAACATCCTAACGCTGTGATTATTATGCGAACACAATATAAACCTTATATTTGTGACCTAAATTAAATTAATTAATCAAAACTTAAATTATGGATACAGAAAAATATTTAGGATTTTCACAAGACGAAATTTTAGCGACCTTGTTAGACTTGGGACTGAGCTTACTAATTGCAGTGGTGATTTTCATCATCGGTATGCGACTGGCAAAGTTCTTCAGCAAAATGGTAGTTAAAATCCTTGAGAAAAGAGACTCAGACAAAGGATTAATCACTTTTATGAAAGGATTAGTCAGCGGTCTGATTAAAGTATTGACTGTTATCACAGTTTTTTCTCAGTTAGGAATTGAAATGACCTCTTTCATTGCTATACTGGGTGCCGCTGGTTTAGCTATTGGTATGGCATTCTCAGGAACATTGAGCAATTTAGCTGGAGGAGTAATGATCTTAATCTTTAAACCTTTTAAAGTTGGTGACTATATAGAATGTCAAGGTGAAGCAGGAACTGTAAAAGAGATTCAGATATTTCATACCGTAATGACCACTCCTGACAATAAAACGATTATTGTACCTAACGGGCCATTGTACACTGGAAACATCACCAACTACAGCATGCAGCCAACACGTCGTGTTGATTTCACCTTTGGATTCGGATATGGTGAAGACTTTAAATTGGCCAGAGATACTGTATTGGAAATTGTGAAAAGCCACGATAAAGTATTTCAAGATCCTGAGCCTTTCGTAAAACTTGGTTCATTAGGTGATTCTTCAGTGAACTTAACAGTACGTGTTTGGTGTAAAAAAGAAGATTACTGGGATATTCACTTCTATGTAAACGAGCAAGTATATAAGAAATTTGGTGGTGGTGTTGAAGGATTATCTATTCCTTTCCCACAAATGGATGTACATGTAGACGGAAGGTTAAAAGCACCAGCTGCAAACTAATAAGAAATATATAATAATAGAAAAGAGTCGTGAAAACGGCTCTTTTTTTTTTAAACGTCTTCCTCAGAAAAATAAAAGTTACCTTCTTAATCTTTTACAATAGAAAAGAACGTTCCCGAAGGTGTGATGCTCATATTTACAACTTCCCAACTAACGAATAAAACCATCAATTTGTCAATATATCTTTTCTTGAGTTGAGTAACACGGTACAATTTACTTAAGGTAATTTGCCCCGCTTCTTTGATGGTTTGCAAAACCAATTGTTCATTTTCATCAAAAGTTTGAGGAGTAGCTATTTTATTTTTTTGCATCTTCCAAACTCCAATCAAAATTTTACTGGCCAATAAAGTATGATCTTCTCTACGAACATAGGTTTTCCAAATACCTTCATCGTCAAGCGCTTTAATGGGTTTATTCTCTACTTCATCCACCGTTACCTCTAGCACCAACTTATGATCGTCCTGCATGATCTGGGTTTTCACCGTTAATTCAGGTTTACAATACAAAGAAGCAGCCCCCTGAATCACATGGAATTCTTCTTCTGGGTTGACTCCCACCACTTTTCCATTGTCCTTTACTCCAATCAATAATCTTCCACCGTCAGTATTGGCAAATGCAGCCAAAGTTCTAGCGATTTTTTTGGAGTCATCCACACGAAATTTAAAATCTTGCGTTTGATGTTCACCTTCTCTGATATATGATTTTAGAATGTCCACAGGAAAGAAGTTTTTAGTCAATGATGTGATACTACACATTGGTTGTTTTCAAATATAACTAGCTATTCCATATTTCCCAAGCTTTTATCGCTTGTTGATGAAGCATGGACAAACCGTTTAGGGTATCTGCTCCATTTTCACGGGCCAATTTTAAGAATTTTGTTTCTGATGGATTGTATATTAAATCCACTACAAAATGATCTTCACCGACGAACTCAATAGGAAAATTAGGTTTCTCCTCAAAATTAGGAGAAGTTCCGAGCGGCGTACAATTCACAATCATCAGAAAAGATTTTACCATAATCTCATTGGCTTGATCATATCCATAAATCATCTGCTCCGGATTTGGAGTTCTTGAAATATGTCCAACTGTAATTCCTAAGTTCTTTAAAGTATAAGCCACTGCCTTTGATGCTCCACCAGTTCCTAACAACAAAGCGCGTTCATGAATATTGCGCAGAAAAGGTTTTATCGACTGACCAAAGCCATAAGCATCGGTATTGTGTCCTATCGACTTTCCATCTTTGAAATGAATACAGTTGACAGCACCAATTGCTTTTGCTTCTGGACTCAATTCATCCAAAAAAGGAATCACCACTTCTTTGTAAGGAATGGTTACACTTACGCCAGTGTACTCGGATGGTGCAGATTTCATCCATTCTTCCACTGCATTCGCATCTGGAAGCTCTATATTTTCGAAAATCGCATCTATTTCCTCTTTTTCAAACTTTTCCATAAAGTGACTTCTTGAAAACGAATGTCCAAGCGTCTTTCCTAGTAGTCCAAACTTGCGTGTGCCTTGTTGACTCATTTCTAAACTGTTTTTGATTTATTTCCGAATTTATCCATGATATAAACCAAAAGATATCCGAAAAGTGCCAATAGCACCACATAAAGAACTTGAGGTTCTCCCACAAAGTTACCAGGCATAACATTACCCATCATCCAATCTTCTCTTCCGTCAGAATGCACAACAATTGGAGCATCTCCCATTGCATTCTTCCAGGGCCAAATCTTTAATAAAGATCCAATTAAAAATCCAGAAAGAATAGCTAAAACAAGGTTTTTAAAGTTTTCGAATAAGTATTTTAACAATCGACTAAACGAGAGGATTCCAATTAAACAGCCCAAGCAAAACAAGCCAATTATTGTAAAATCTAAGTTCTTTAAGCCTTCAATGATAAGTGCATAAGACCCCAAGAGAACAAGGATAAAAGAGCCACTGATTCCAGGTAGGATCATGGCACAAATAGCGATTGCTCCACTCAGTACAACATACCAAGACTCCCCTCCACTAGCTGTAACATGGACAGTAGAGATATAGGCTGCAATGGCAGTTCCTAAAATGAGGCCAATAACGGTTTTCACCTCCCACTTCGTCACGGTTTTTAAAATCAACTGCGCACTGGCAACTATTAATCCGAAGAAAAATGCCCAAAGTAAAACAGGATATTCAACCAATAAGTAAGTTACTACTCTTGCTAAAGACAAGACGCTAACAGCAATTCCAAAAAGCAAAGCAAGGAAGAAATTTCCGTTAACATGTTTCCAAAAAGAAGCTAGTCCTTCGTTTTTCAATTTTTTAAACGCAGCAAGATTGATGTTACTGATACTTCCAATCAGTTCTTCATAAATTCCGGTAATAAAAGCAATTGTCCCCCCAGAAACTCCAGGAATAACATCTGCAGCGCCCATTGCAATACCACGTAGGCTAATCCCTGCCAACTGTGTTAACGATCGAGGTTGTTTTTCCATTATACTTCGATTGATTGATCAATTTCATTGGCATATGCCTCTACTCCACCAATCACAATTCCGATGTTTGTAAAATTAAAATTAGTACATAAGAAATTAGCAACTGCTGCAGCACGTTTCCCTGTTTTACACATTACATAAGTTTCTTTTTCACAGTCTAGTTCTGTTGCACGTGCTTGAATTTCATCCATTGGAATGTGAACACACTGAAGGTGACCTATCTTATACTCATAGTTTTCACGCACATCCAATAAGGTAAATGACTTATTCTCTTTTAAAGCTGAAGCTAGTTCTTGTACTGTTATATCTTTCATCGTTCTCAATCAAAATAATTTCTTGACAAATCTAACAAAAAACTAATTACGAATATTCAATTACGAATGGGAGAATTACGAATTACGAATCATTCAATTACGAATTGGGAATCGTTCAATTACGAATTACGAATCATTCAATTACGAATTGTCAAATAATTCGTAATTCATAATTGATTAATTATCTTTATAAAAAATTAAACAATGAGTAAAGCGATCACTAAAGAAAGTAAAGTCTTTTTAGAAAAATATTTAAACAATGCCTCTCCCACTGGTTTTGAATCATCGGGTCAAAAAATGTGGTTGGAATACATCAAACCATACATTGACGATTATATGGTGGACAATTACGGGACGGTAGTTGGAGTGATTAATCCTGAGGCAGAATACAAAGTAGTCATTGAAGCGCATGCAGATGAGATTGCTTGGTTTGTGCACTACATTACAGATGATGGATTTATTTATGTTCGAAGAAATGGTGGTTCTGATCACATGATTGCTCCTTCAAAGCGTGTGAATATTCATACGGACAAAGGAACGGTAAAAGCTGTTTTTGGATGGCCTGCAATTCATACACGTCATGATAAAGACCCAAAACCGAGTTTAAAAAACATCACTTTAGACTGTGGATGCAGTACCAAAGAAGAAGTTGAAGAATTAGGCGTTCATGTAGGGTGTGTTGTCACTTTCGAGGATGAATTCATGATTTTGAACAAGAACCGTTATGTCGGGAGAGCATTAGACAACCGCATTGGTGGATTCATGATTGCACAAGTGGCAAGAATGATAAAAGAGTCCAAAACAAAACTTCCTTTTGGATTATACATTGTAAATTCAGTTCAAGAAGAAATTGGTTTACGTGGGGCACAAATGATTGCACATAAAATCAAACCAGATGTTGCAATAGTTACTGATGTTTGTCACGACACTGGAACCCCGCTCATCGATAAGAAAGAACATGGAGATTTCAAAGGTGGTAAAGGTCCTGTTTTAACATATGGTCCAGCTGTACAAAACAACTTATTGAAGTTAATCATTGACGCAGCGAACGAAGAAAAAATTGCATTCCAACGTCAAGCTGCATCTCGTGCCACAGGAACAGATACTGATGCTTTTGCCTACAGTAACGAAGGTGTTCCTTCAGCATTGATTTCTTTACCTATTCGTTACATGCATACCACGGTTGAGATGACGCACAGAGAAGATGTAGAAGCTACGATTAATTTGATTTTTGCTGCGGTGAAGAAGATTAAGGATAAGCAAGATTTTAGGTATTTCACGTAGATTTTTGATTAGATCATTAGATTATGATTCTTGAAGGTGATTTATGTATAGAAACCCAAGGCCACGAGAAGCTTCGCTAATTCGCGCGGCATCTTGGGGATTCTTTCACATGCATCGAACCATTTAGCCTCCAAATCCTTTTCAAGCTCTAAAAGCTTCTTATCTGGCTCCAATTGACCAATCATTCTGAAAGCATATTCATAAGATTGGAGAAAATCTGGAGCTTTTAATATCAGACTGATTAAATATTGAAAAACGATATTGAACTCACTTTGTGATTCAATTTCTTCTGGAGCAAAGTCATATTTAGACATTTGGTCTATGAAGTCATTAAGGTCTTGACGTTTTATGTACTTTGTTTCATCATAGATATATTCTTCCATAATAAGCTATTTTCACAATGGTCTCAAAGTTAAAAAGACTGCCCATTTTCTGACAGTCTTTTAAATATTTTAATTCAGTTTTCTCAAATTAATCTGACCAATATTGGAACAGTTTTGTTTCGGTATAGTGTGGAGTGTGCATTTGCACTACCAAACAGCCCAGTCTTTGCCGTTATCAAAATTTATCATCATAACTTCAGCACAAGACTTATCACTTTCCTTTAAAGAGATTGAAAGGATTGTTTTATTTGTAAATTCAATCTCTATTGATTCATCTTGTATGCGATGATTAACATTTTTAATCTTTTCACCTATTAGGCTCTTTAATTCATAAGGATAACTCTCATTCGAAGGCATTGTCCTAATTCCGTTTTTCAAAACATTAGGTAGGGTATATACTGATAATTTAACTTCACCAAGTTCCAACTGTATATAATCCATTATAAAAATCACAGCCTTCAATTCAAGGTTTTTTAGCTTATTTAAAATTTTATTTTCCTCCATAATTAGTTTTTATATTAATGAATATGCCACCAGTCACTTGAACGTGATAGCATATTACCAGAATAGGGGTGAATGGATTGATTACTACTGTTAAAATAGTTACCGTATCCATTAGGATATAAATACTTTCCTGATGTTATAGGGTCCATAAATCTAAATCCATGAACTCTGGAACTTAACCCAAATCCGCTATTTCCATTTACAAACTGAATCCCCCTATTATTGAGTGCAGGAAAAGGACCTATTGAATTATTAGGAACAGGAAACGCAGTACCATTTGGACTTACTATAAAGTTTGGTGAAGGACCAATTGACCTCATGTTATTGGAGAAATTAAACCTACTAAAATTGAACGAAGTTCTTTGTGAGACGTTAAATCCTCCATATCCACCCATTACAGGATTACCAGTAAGTGCTGAACCTAATGCCGTTACCGCAAGGCCTAAATTACCTGCATGCGCCATTCTTGAGCGATTCATATATGGAACTAAAGAGTTATAGAACCCTCTTAGGTCTCCTGTTGCACTGATATTTTGAGACATGATATGGTCATTAAATTGATAAGCCTCTTCAGCAGATGCGTTGATGGCTAATCTATTGAAAGTTCTTGAAATATTCGCAAATCCGTTGATTGCATTTTGACTATTATTTCCCAGAATTTCTTTTCCTTTCTCTGTTAAACTGGCATTTGGAACCCCCTTATTAAATGTTATATCATACAGTTGACTAAACTGCAATGGGTCAAGACCAGATTCATTTACAGCTTTTTGGTACAAGTTTCCACCAGCTTCATAATCGAAGTCCTTATCTGCGGGCATTTGTGATTCATCAAGGGTGAAATCTTCACCCATTTCTAATTCAACGGCTTCGGCATCAACCTCACTTTCTAATCCCTCGATTTCACGTGACCAAATAGGCTTGTTACCAGCAAATTGATAAGGAGTCATATGAGGAAACTTGTCAGCCAACGGGTCAACCGCAAAGAACCTACCAATACGTGGGTCATGCATTCTATACTTGTAATTGATGGAGTTTCCTTCCCCTTTCACCTCGTCATCCTTCTCTTGCCCTTGGAAGCCATAACGGTAATCCCCAGTACTTCCATTCCTCCCCGGCATTTGCATACAATAAGGATAATAATCACTATAACTCACCACATCAGCAAGGAAGTAATCGATATTTCCATTGCCATCATTTACTGGAAGTTTTCGATCTGAAACCACTTCAAGGACGTTCCCTAAATGATTACTCATTTCGAAGTATTTATTTCCAATGATATTTTGTGTTGCGGTATTGATATTGACTAAATTTAAATCGCTACTTGCTATAATTTCACCTCTTTGTTCTTGGCCTATTCTGCTTGAACCGTATTGTGTTTGGTCGAGTCCCATCTCGTGGTTGACTGAAACTCAACTATTATCTTCTAAAAATACAAATATTTTACAATCTAAGCACTAGTTTTCTAGTTGGGGATTTTTTGTTGTGGGTTACTGGGTGGATGTGTGGGGAGTTAAGGTTAGGAGAAGCTGCGCTAAATCTTGGTTCTCAAAGTAAAGTACCAGGGCTTGAAAAGCATCCTTCGAATTGGATTTAAATAATAGATGATATGATTATTGCAAGCGCAGCAGTGCAACTGCAGCGAAGCCGGGGTACTTTTAAAATGATATTTATATTTCTTTAGTCAAATTAAATTTTGGTCTTTAAAGAAAAACTCTAAATCTGATTTAAACTTCTCTTTATCAAAATCCTTAACTCTTTTTGGTAAATTATCAAGATTAGACAATGAGTTTAATATTTCCGATGCTAATAACTTCTTGTTTTCAATATCTGTGTTATTTACAAAAACATCAAAATTCAAATTAATATCATAGGAGAAAACCCCTTTTAGCTCTTTGATGCTATTATCTAACAACTTAATTTTAACTAATTCTTTGTACTTAGGTTTGCGAATTTTAAACCATTCTTCATACCCTTCCCTTGGTTTGACACAAATACAACCTATAAAGAAATTCTGAACACCTCGTCCATAATCACGTTTGTTTAAGTACTCACTAAGTTTATCAGATAAAAATAGAATGATTAAACTTTTTTCTTTTGCTTCTAAATCTATTTCTTGTGATATTTTAAAATTCATTTTATCTAAATATTTTATTACCTGGTGGTAAATGTCCGTTTAGTAAGAAGTAGCTATAAATTTTGGTTTTCTCCATTACTTTTATTTGCACCTGATTACCAAAAAATTCGTTAACCTGACTAACTCCCCAACTACTTAATTGACTTGAGGTATATCTGCTTGATGGGTTTATTGTTTCTCCATATTTCCAAACATGACCTACATTTAAATTCATTTTCCCATCTTCACAAGTAAAGCAAGGATAAGCACCAGAACTTGTTGCCTGTAATGAGTATTGAGCACCTTGTGGGCCACCAGCTCTGCGTTTAATTCCCTCTATCTCCCGTTCCATTTTAGATACATAATACGATGCTATTCCTCCTACTACTGCATAACCTACCCATTTAGGCAAAGCAGCATCCGTAGGCTCAGGAATAGCAACATCTGCTGCAATAAAACCAACAACAGCTGCTGATGCCGTGTAATTACCTCTTATATCAGATATTTGACTTTCTGCATTTATCATTGCCTGTTCAGGATTAGTATTTGCTAATGATTTTTCTGCTAAATCAGGAGATGATTTTACTATTCCGTTTTGCTTATAGAACCCATAATCTCCTAATTCTATATTAGAACCATCTGATGAAGTGTATGAATAACCATTCGCTCGATATGTAGCCCCTTCACCATAAAGAATTGTAGCATCTTCTTGATTTGTTACTCTATTATCATAAAACACATCACCATCTTTCTCAACCCAATCTTCGGGTGCTAAACCTGTAGGGTCGGCATATCTAATTGGACTATTAAAAAATGTGCTATATGAAGACTGTTCTGGAAATTGACTGATTAGAGGGTCGATATTCCATCGTCTTCCAAGTCTAGTGTCATATCCATAATCACCAAACGAGAGATGATTTCCTTCTCCTTTCACCTCGTCATCCTTTTCGTGAGAACCAAACCCATAACGGTAATCCCCAGTACTTCCATTCCTCCCTGGCATTTGCATTCCGTATGGATAATAATCAGAATAACTTACCACATCAGCAAGGAAGTAATCGATATTTCCATTGCCATCATTTACTGGAAGTTTTCGATCTGAAACCACTTCAAGGACGTTCCCTAAATGATTACTCATTTCAAAGTATTTATCTCCAATGATATTTTGTGTTGCGGTATTGATATTGACTAAATTTAAATCGCTACTTGCTATAATTTCACCTATTTGTTCTTGGCCTATTCTGCTTGAACCGTATAGATTTCTTTCAGAAAGATATAAATTATTATTTGAAATACCATTTTCCTCTTCATTTTTATGTTGATACATCGCCATTTGGTTTCCTTGGGCGTCTAAAAAGTAATATGTACTTACTGTATGTCCACTTTTTGTTACA